>CANDJC010000101.1 GCA_947384955.1 uncultured Eubacterium sp.
GCATCATCTTTATGCTTATGAAATGCCTCAAATAAATCCAGCTCCGAATTTTCCTCAATTTCCACGCCTAAGTTATATAACTGCTTAATCGGCGCATTACATGCGAGGAAATTATTCGGACGCGGGCCAAAGCTGATAATCTTTAAGCTGCTAAGCCCGGCAACAGCCCGTGCCACCGGAATAAACTCATGAATCATATCTGCGCATTCCTCTGCCGTGCCGACCGGATATTCCGGAATATAGGCGCGGATATTGCGCAGCTTTAAGTTATAGCTTGCGTTCAGCATGCCGCAGTATGCATCGCCGCGTCCGCCAATCAGGCTGTCGCCGGATTCTTCCGCTGCTGCCACAAACATCTTCGGTCCTTCAAAATGCTTTGCCAGCAGTGTTTCTGAGATTTCCGGGCCAAAGTTGCCAAGATAAACAACCAGCGCATTACATCCGGCCTTTTTAATATCTTCCAGCGCCTGCTGCATATGGATTTCGCTCTCAACAATGCAGACCGGACATTCATAAATGTCTGCCTCATCATATTTTGCGCGGTATGCTTCCACCAGCGCTTTGCGTCTGTTTACAGACAGACTCTCCGGGAAACAGTCACGGCTGACAGCTACAATACCAGCTTTTACTTTTGGGATATTCTGAAACATAAAAACCCTCCTTTGAATTTCTATTCTTGTTAGTTGATATGTTCATTATAGAAACCAGAGCAGGGACGCGCAACCAAAAACTTGTCAGAATTATAGCAATTTTTTGTCATTACTTTCAGCGTCATTCCCCTTCCGCTGTGCTCAATGTCAAAAAAGCGAAGATAACCGGGCTAACCTGATTACAATTCCTTTTTCACCCGTTCAATCACACAGCTGTGCGGCTTATCCCTGCTGTCTTTATCATAATTCACGCCCACCAGCAGAATTTCTCCCGCAAACCCTTCCAGTGCCTGAGTATAACATCTGTCTTTTATCTGTCTGACCGCCGATTCCGCAGACTTATCATATTTTAATTCCACCACCAGCGCCGGCTTCCTGCAGTAAGGCAGCGGCAGAAAAACAATATCCGCAAAGCCGCGGCCTGACGGCAGTTCCCGAATCATTTTATACTCTTTGCGCGCACTGTAATACGCCAGACTGACTGCGCATGCCAGAGAATTCTCGTTATTGTAAGTCAGAATCGAAGCCGCCTGTGTATGCGCTTCATCCAGCCCCTCGGCAACACTTTTTTCATCACAGCTGAGTGTTCTTTCCAGCAGCCTTTCCGAGGCTTTCAAAACACGTACAATTTCTGTCCATCCGCCTGTACTCATCGCATTTTCAAATTCCCTGGCAATCTCCCTGTTAGGAATAAACGCTTCCTCCTTTTTTGAATCATAAGCAAGATAACCCAAATGAATCAGCAGCGTCAGCACATCATCCTTTGTTTGAAAGCTGCGCATATCATTTTGAAAGCTGCGTGTATTGACCCTGACCGGCACTGCCCCGAGCATCTGCACAATATCTGCACGCAGCCCGTCAAAATCCATATCCATATAGATTTTTAAAGCCTCATATGTCTCCGTCGATGTCCAGTAATTTGCAAACTCACGCCGGTGCATCGCCTCCACCACAGATTTTGGATTATAAATATGATGAAATTCCCGAAACTGATAGCCGTCATACCAGCTTCCCGCCTCAGCAAAATCCATCTCATAGCGTTCACACAGTTTTTTCACTTCCTTCTGCGTAAAGCCCGTATATTCTTCAAAAATCCCCGGCCCGGTCATGGAATATTCCCAAAACATGTTCAGAGCAGAATGGCAGCCGTACTTCTTCACTGGAAGAATCCCTGTCATATATGCAAGCGCCACATAAGGCTGGTCTTTTAATAAATGACGTAAAAAATCCATATACTGACGCTGCAGTTCTTCCGATTCCTGCCTCTCCCGCATGACACAGTCCCACTCGTCAATCAAAAAAATAAATCTTTTTCCTGTCCTGGCATAAATCCTTTTCAAAGCATCCGAAAGACCTCTGTTCTCCTTTCTGACATCCGCTCCATATTCTTCCAGCACCTCTTCGAGAACCTCCTGTTCCAGATATTCTGTAAACCCCAGGTTCTCAGGGCCAGTCAGAAACTGCTGCATATTCAAAAAAATCACATCATACCGATTCAGATTTTCCAGAAAAGACGGGCTTTTCGCAATCTTCCATCCATCAAACAGCTCTCTCGAATCGCAGCCGCGGCTGTAATAAGCAGCAAGCATCGCCAGCGTCACAGACTTTCCAAACCGGCGCGGCCTGCTGACGCAGATAAACTGCTGCTCTGTATCAATATATCTGTTTGTACAGGCAATCAGTTCTGTTTTGTCGACATAAATCTCCGAACGGACTGCTTTTCTAAAACCATCATTTCCCGGATTTATATAAATTCCCATACAATCTATTTCCCTTCCTTTTCATTTCCGTACACACTGCCATTCTCTTATCATTCTATTTTCCACAGACCGCTCCAAAAATTCCAGCTGCCTTTCTTTATTTATAATTCTGATTATAACACAAATATCCTTATAATTATCTTACAAATTCTTAATCTTTCTTAATCTTTCTTACATTCCATGCATTCAGCATCAGACGAATCTTCATCAAAAAATCAGGCTGGCTTTACAGTATACCAGATACGTAACACAGCCAGATATCCACAAACTAAAAGTGTAAAGCCTGCCGAACCGACAGTATGCTTTACACTTTTTATTTATGACAGCATGCACGTTATAAATAAACTGTATCACTCAGACTGCACACTGCTTAGAATCGATATTCGATTTTTGCTTAGCAATTTTCTGCCCGGCATTACTGCCGAAATGCCTCCCGTTTTTTCCGATACTCCGCAGGCGGCATCCCGTAACGTTTCCGAAAAGCCTTCGCAAAACTGCGGCTGTCCGGAAATCCGCAGTCTGACGCAATCTCACCGACCGGAAGCTGTGTATTCATCAAAAGCCGGTACCCGGCCTGTGTCCGCAAATCCAGCACATATGTCTTATAATTAATCCCCGCATATTTTTGAAACATCTTAGACAGATACGCCGGCGAAAATCCAAAAACCCGCGCCACGCCTTCCAGTGTCAGATTCTCCCTGTAATTTACCTGGATATAATTTGTAATATGAGAAAGCCTGTCCAGATTTTCATGCCGGCGGATGTGTTCTTCATCGATATTTAAGGCAGCCATCCGGTAATCCGTTACAAGCAAATACATCAGTTCATAAAAACCGCTTAAAATGCAAAACAGATATCCCTCTTCTTTCCTTTCATATGCTTCATGCATCTGCGCAATCAGCTCTGCAAGCCTGCCATCCTTCTGACAGGAGCGGCAAAACAGCAGACTGTCCGAATCCTTTAAATAGGTTTCAAACAGTCCTCTCGGAATCTGCATGACAAGCGTATAATTCGGGTCCGGGCAGTCAATGCTGTGGACTTCATTGGAATTGACGATGATAAACCTGCCCGGCGAAAGGCGGTAAAGCTGTGAATTAATGTAAAAATCCATGCTGCCTTCCAAAACGAGAAATATTTCCACAGAACGGTGCCAGTGCCTGGACACTTTGTAACCGCCGTCCTTTCCTTCAAATACAAACAGCTTAAAAGGCAGGTCCTCATTCGGCAGCACCAGCTCATGCCTGAAATCCATACTATCATCTCCCCGCTGCCGTTAAAATAACCGTTAACGGCAGAATTTCAGATATCCTGCTGCTGTCAGCCGGCTACAGCCATAACTCCCTGTGTATGCATCCTCTTGCGTTTTCCGCTCTTATCAATATAGTTAATATAATAAGGATAAATCTCGACCTCTACAATTTCGCCCTGCTCTCTTCCGTCCGCATTGTCAGCTCTGACACATTCCATATCTTTAAAACTTTCTTTTTGAAACATCTGCCCAGGCTTAATTTCATCACGGCTGTAAAATCCGGCCGATTCCAGATACCGGTTCAATACTCCTAACAGTTTTTCTTCAAAATCCGCATTTCCGGCCTTTATTTTGCGGGACACGGCTTCCATCATTTTGTTTACCAGATCTTCCTGCACAACGGCAAGAAATGCTTCGAGCACTTCCTCTAAATCAGCGCCTGCTGAAAACTTTCTGGCGGTAATGCGTATATTTCTCTGATAGCTGTCATACATCTTTTTATAGGAATCATGGTCCGGAACCTTTTCAAAAAAGCGGTCCAAAACAGAAGTATTCGCAAATTTCATCACCATAATCTGGACGTTTCCGGCTGTAATGGTATATTTTTCCTTATTTGCGGAAATTGCAAACGGGCTGCCGGCATCCGTATCATCTTTTTTAATCATATCCTCCAAAGCCCGGTCTTTCATACGGGAAAGCAGGTCGCTGATTTTATCGTTTGACTGTACGAGCTTTTTCGACAAATCAAATGTTTTGCGTTTTTCAGCCTGGTAATTTTTTTCTGCTTCCTGATGCGCTTCCTGTGAGCGGTTCAGCTCATTCTGCAGCGCCATTAGCTGGTTTTCATATTCCTCATTTTTCTTCTCTAGCATCTCGATGCGTGCAAGCAGTTCGTCTACATCCGGCTCATCCGGGTCCTTGACATTCTGCGCTTCTATCAGTTCAAAAATCTCGCGGATTCTCGACGACAGCACCTGACTGCGTTTTGCAAATTCCTCGTTCTGCTTTTCGACAATATCTCCAAAATTCTTCTCCATTTCTTCTGTCCGGGAAGCAGACTTTTGTTCCATCTCGTTCATTTGTGAAACAATCTTGTCATAACCCTGGGAAATATCGCTGTACTGCTCATAGATTTTATCAGCGGCTTCTTTATTTTCTCTCAGTTCCTGGTAAGTGTCGCTCAGATTGTTGTCAATCACTTCTTGCGTATCCAGCGTCTGCTGCACTTTTATTAAAATATCATGGACCGTTTTTTCGTTTTTGTCTGTCTTCTTATTACAATTATCTACCAGAAGCTTCAGCAATCCATTGCATTCATCTGATAATACATATTTCAGGTTTTTCCATAACCCCATTTTATCTACCTCGCTTTCCTCTCGGTACACTGTTGCTATCAGCTGAATTTATTATATCGGAGTATTCGGGCAAAATCAATATTTTTCATGGAATTTTGACAGCATTTCCTGAATTATACTAAAAGAAAACCACAAATAAGGCCGGAAACCTGTTTTAGATTCCCGGCCAGCGTCTGCTTTTATACTGTTTCTTTTGTTTTCATTTTTTCATAAGGAAGTCTGTCATATTCCGCAGTCTTCAAAAGTATTTTTCAGCTGAAATCAGCTTAAACAGCCTGGATTACATACGCTCCAGCAGCGCTTCAATTTCTTCTCTCCCAGCCAGCCAGGACGTAAACGCCGTTGCGCTTCCGGCTGCGGTTCCGAGCTTCAGCGCATTTTCATAACTGCCTTCTGTAAGATACCCGGCTAAAAATCCGGCCACCATAGAATCTCCCGCCCCCACAGAATTGACAACGGTTCCTTCTGGAGGCAGCCGTTTTTGCACTTCTCCGTTTTCTGCCACAAGAATAGCGCCGTCGCCTGCCATGGATACAAGCACATTGCGCGCCCCCATGTCCTGAAGCTTTTTTGCATATTCAATAATCTGCGCATCCGATTCCAAAACGGTGCCGAACATTTCTCCAAGCTCATGATTATTCGGCTTTATCAGAAACGGGTGATATTTTAATACCTTAAGAAGCAGTTCTTTCGTTGCATCTACGCAGATACGTACCCCTTTTGCATCCAGGCGCGCCATAATACGTTCATAGATATCGCTTGGCATTGTATCAGGAATGCTTCCCGAAAGCACCAGCACATCTTCTTGTTCCAGTGCATCCAGTTTCTCATACAGCTGTCCGATTTTTTCCTCCGGAATGGCAGGGCCCTGCCCGTTGATTTCAAATTCTTCGTCTGATTTTACTTTGACATTAATCCTCGTCATGCCTTCATCGAGCGGAATAAAGTCCGTATCGCAGCCGTATTCCAAAAGCATCTGTTCCATAGCGGTTCCGGTAAATCCCGCCCGAAATCCTAACGCCCGGCTCTTTAAACCCAGCGCTGAAATGACGACCGCCACATTGTTCCCTTTTCCTCCCGCATAGACATGTTCACTCGAAGCGCGATTTACCGCATCAGCTTTAAAATCCGCCACCTGCACGACATAATCCAAAGAAGGGTTAAATGTTACCGTATAAACCATGTTCGATTCCTCCATATCATAGCTTCCTATGCCTGCATCGTTATTCAAACGGATAGACCATGCCCCACTGGCTGCGCACCGAGGTCAGCGTCTGCATCACATCCCGTACCATCTGCAGATTTTCCGCTCCGTTTCCGTTACGCACATAGTCCTGCATATCCTGCACCTCATACTGCAGCGCGGATGCGGATGTTCCTTCTTCGATTACTTCGGTATGCCCGTCTGCGGTAAAGGTAATGGAAGCCTTCTGCGCCCTCGGATAATCATTGATTTCAATAAATCCTTTTTCTCCGGCAATCACGCCGCGTTTCGGCTGCTTTGCCCGCATGGTAAGGGCAATCACCGCCATTTCGCCGTCCGGATTTTTTAAAAGGATGCCGCTTGTTTCATCCACTCCCGTTTCAAAATAATTCGCTGTCGTAAGCACGGTATCCGGCCGGCTTTTCATAAAATACCTGGCAAAGGAAGCCGCATAGACACCGATATCCAGCAGTGCGCCGCCTGCAAGCTCTTTGGAAAAGAACCTGTTTTTCACATCATATTCCTTGCAGCTGCCAAAATTAACCTGTATCATTTTGACATCGCCGATGACGCCGTCAGTTATCATCTGTTTCAGTTTTTTATACAGCGGCATATGCAGAAGCGTTGTCCCGTCGCAGATAACAAGGCCTTTCTGCTGTGCCAGCTTCGCGCATTCTTCCAGCTGCCTGCTGTTTACCGTAACTGACTTTTCGCAGAATACATGCTTTCCTGCTTTCAGTGACTTTAACATCCACTCGTAATGCGAATTATGCGGCGTCGCAATATATACAATGTCCACACATTCATCCTGCAGCATTTCATCCGCACTGCCATATGCTTTCTGAACGCCGCATTCCCGCGCAAAGCTTTCTGCTTTTTCCATGCTCGTGCCGCATACCGCATAAATCTCACCGTTTACCGCCTGCAGTGCTGCCGCCATTTCATGGGCAATCAGCCCTGTTCCTAAAATTCCCCAGTTTAATGTTTCCAAATGAAATCCCTTCCTTTCCAAATTCAATCTGTTTATTCCATATTCCGTTCCGGCTGTCCAGTTATGGCTTTTCTATGATTTCTATCCCGTCCGCTTTTGCAATCACAGCCTTTGAAGCAATCTGATAAAACAGCGAATGCCCAATGATTCCAGGCATCCGGTCTAATTCCAGCGCCAGCTTTTTTGTATCATGCACCTGCTGAAATTTTGCTTCCATCAGATAATGGCCGTCGTCGCTTATCAGCAGCCCGCTCTTTTTATCGGACCGCCGTTTTATCACCTGCGCGCCCATTTCCTGCAGCCGCTTTTCCACATATGCCGCCGCGCAGCGCAGGACCTCCGCCGTAACCGGATATGCAAATGCAAGGCGCCCGCTCAGTTTGCTTTCATCTGCCAACAGTACATATTCCTCTGCCATAGAAGCCACGATTTTCTCCCGCGTATGAATGCCTCCGCAGCTTTTGAGTGCATTCAGCTCCATGTCCAGCTCGTCGCACCCGTCAAATGCAAGGTCAATAAACGATGTCATTTCAAGCGGAAGTACCGGAATCTGATGCCGGATACAAAGCTCCATCGTATCCCGGGACGGCGTTACTGCCTGAATCTTCCTGTGATGTTTTTCTATTTCATTTATTAAAAGTGCGACGGTTGAGCCTCCTCCCAGCCCGATTACCATACCGTCTTTTATCATTTCAAATGCTGCCTGCGCACATTTCTGTTTCATATAAATCCGCTCCTTTTTACCTCTGTTTTCTTTCTGTTTCAAGGCCCTGGCCCCGCCGGCGCTTTTAATTGTCCTGTAAAAACGCCGGCTCTGCACTCAGGCTTCTTCATTCTGTATCGGTTTTTTCAGCACCGCCAGTATCAGGCATCCGACAGCCGAGCCAATGAGAATCGCCAGTGCATACATGACCGGATTGCCGATTGTCGGCAGTACGAAAATACCTCCGTGCGGCGCCCGCAGCGTACATCCAAACAGCATGGACAGTCCGCCTGCGACTGCGGAGCCGATGATACAGGACGGCAGCACGCGGACCGGGTCGTTGGCTGCGAAAGGAATCGCACCTTCGGAAATAAACGACAGCCCGAGCAGATAATTTACAAGGCCGGATTCCCTTTCTTTCTGCGTAAAACGGTTTTTGAAAAACGTCGTGCAAAGAGCGATTGCCAGAGGCGGAATCATGCCGCCTGCCATAACAGCTGCCATAATCTCAAAATTGCCCTCTGCAAGCTGTGATGTTCCAAATACATAAGATGTCTTATTGACCGGGCCGCCCATGTCTACAGACTGCATGCCGGCTACTACAATTCCCAAAAGCACCTTACTCGTTCCATTCATGCTGTTTAACGCGCCTGTCAGCGCATCGTTAATCATTCCCATCAGAGGGTTAATCAGTGTTGTAACCGCCGAGCCGGATAAAATGCCGATAACCGGATAAATAATCATCGGACGGATACTGTTTAAAGACTGCGGCAGCTTCGATGTCAGCTTCTTAAGGCCAAGCACAAGATATCCTGCCGCAAACCCTGCAAACAATGCGCCCAGAAATCCTGCATTGACTTCGCCGCCTGCCGGATTTGCAAAGGTAGAGCCGCTTTTTGCAATTAATCCAGCCACAAATCCGACTGCAAGCCCCGGTCTGTCCGCGATGCTCATTGCAATATAGCCGGATAATACCGGAAGCATCATGCCGAACGAAAACTCGCCGACCGTTTTTAAATAAGCCGCCAGCGGTGTATTTTTGCCAAAGTTCGCAGGGTCAATGCTGTAATCGTCAAACAGAAACGCCAGTGCGATTAAAATTCCGCCGCCAATTACAAACGGGAGCATATGCGATACGCCGTTCATCAGGTTTTTATAAATCTGACGGCCCATGCTCTCTGCTTCAGCCCCGCCGTCGTCCGTCTGTGCCGCGCCTGTATGATGATAAATCGGAACATTTCCGCTGACTGCCTGCTGAATCAGCTCTTCTGCCTTATGTATGCCGTCAGCGACTTTTGTAATCAGAACCGGCTTTCCGTCAAATCTTGCAAGGTCTACCTTTTTATCCGCTGCAATAATAATGCACTCCGCATTTTTTACATCGTCTGCTGTCAGTACATTTTTCGCGCCGTCCGCGCCCTGAGTTTCTACTTTAATGGAAATGCCGAGCTGTTTTCCTTTCATATCCAGGCTTTCTGCCGCCATAAAGGTATGCGCAATCCCTGTCGGACACGCTGTAATCGCAAGCACCCGGTATCCGTCGCGCGGCTGTTCCTGAGCCTTTTTCTCATTCTTTCCGTCCAGCTCATCCTCTTTGCGGTCAATCATTTTGATAAACTCTTCCGCTGTTTCGGCCTTTACAAGCGCTTCTTTAAATTCCGTATCCATTAAAATCGTCGAAAGCTTTGCAAGCGCTTCCAGATGCACATTCGCTCCGGTTTCCGGCGCTGCAATCATAAAAAGCAAATCTGCCGGCTCGTCATCTAAGGATTCATAATCTACGCCGTCCTTTACAACCATAGCTGCTAATCCGGCATGCTTTACCGCTGCGCATTTCGAATGCGGAATTGCGATTCCGTCGCCGATTCCTGTCGTTCCCTCTTCTTCCCTTGCGAGCACGCCTTTTTTGTACGCTTCCCTGTCGTTCAGGTTTCCTGATTTTTCCATCAGGCGTGTCATGTAATCAATCGCCTCTGCTTTGGAAGCGACGCTGGCATTCACATCGATTGCCTTTAAACTGAGCAGTTCACTGATTCTCATTCCAGAGTCCTCCTTTTTCCTGGTTCCTGCTGCTTTTTACGCCTCGTTTTCATATTTTCCGGCTGTGTAAATTATTTTTGCTTTATTTCATATCGCGATATTATTTTTTGTATCTTTAGTATAACACGTAATTTATTATTGTCAAATATTATTTGGCGAAAATAATTTTTTCTATGTTTCTTCCAAAAATCAGGCGATTATCCCTTAAATTCAATAGAAAATTGCAGCACTTTGCACATAATCAGTAAACTTCATAAGAAAATACTTCGTCTGCCAACTGCTATATTGCAATAATTATTATCGTATAGCGCAGATATTTTCCTTCCAGCGTCCGGCATTTTTCGTTCCGTTCCCTCTCATGCCTGTCCGCCGCTGCTGTTTTTGCCGTTTAAAGCTTTTCATCCGCTATCAGGCTCTCGCACTGATTCGTCCGCTCATAACTGCGTTCCTGCCCCACAGTCAGAAACAGATAAAGCACTTCAATCACCGTCATGGCAGACACTCTTGAAAAGCAGATTTCATTTAGAAACAGCTTCTCCCTTGTAGCTGTCTGAATATGATAATCCACAATACTGCCGACAGATGAATTCGGGTTATTTGTAATACCGACTGTAATCACGCCGTTTTTTTTCGCTTCCCGCACCATTTTGACTACCTGGCGCGATTCTCCTGAATTGGAAATCGCAATCATAACGTCATCCCTGCCAAGAGACAGCGAAAATGCCAGCTGCGTTTCCCAGATTGTCCCGGCCACCGCCTTAATCCCTATCTCATTAAATTTAAACGCACCGTCCAGGGCAGCCGGTATCGTATTTCCGACCGCCACAAACTGGACAATCCTGGCGGATTTAATATCATCCAGAATCCTGTCCAGCTGCGTTTCATCCATCAGAGAAAGCGTCTGGCGAATCTCGTCTATTTTATTTGCCAGTATATTCTGCAGCGACTGGCGGATATCCGCTCTTGAAATATGATTGGAAACCGGAACCTCTGCCCCGCTGTCTGCCATTTCCTTTGCCAGCCTGATTTTCAGCTGATGAAAACCGTCCACCTCGCATTTATGGCAGAACCTCGAGACCGTCGCAACGCTTGTGCCGCAGGCTTTTGCAAGCTCGCCGATTGTCAGATTTACAACCTCTTTGTGATTTTGTATGATATAATCTGCAATCTTTTTTTCCTGTTCAAAAAAACTGTCGTGCAGAATATGTATCGTATCCAATACAGAATTTTGTTTTTCCATGCTGTGCCTCCTGTACGAAAATAATTTTCTTATTTTTATCTTATAAGACTGGAGGAATTTGTCAAGATGTATTTTTTCATGGGAATCTTCCCTTGAAAGAGACTGCTGTTTCATTTAAAATAGAATCAGCGAAACATATACATTCACCCAGAAACAAAGAGTAACAGACAGATTCAAAGAAATCCTTATCTTCAGCAGTTTAAAAAACAACGGAGGAATATAATATGCCATTTTCTGAAATATGCATTTATCAGGTCAACCCAAAGAAAACAGAAGAATTTGAAGCACTCATGCTTGAGGCTAAAAGTTTTTTAGAAACACGAGAAGGACTGCTTTTGCTTCGGCTTGTCAAAAGAGGGTATCACATTGACATGGAGCAGATTAAAGAAGGTCTTGCACCTCCAAAAATCTCCCGCATTGTAAAAAGCGTAAAATATATGCTTTACTGGGAATTTGATACAAAAGAACACTACGGAGCGGCGCAAAAGGAACTGTACGAAAGCTGCTGGAAAGCTATCGAAAAATGCTTAATCGTTCCGCATGATAAATATTTAGGAGAAAGACTTTTTTAGACTCCGGCCTGGGAATTGACAGAAATTCTGACATTCCCAGGCCGGCGGTATCGCAGCTGAAGCTGCTTTGATATGTTATTTTCTGACAACCGGAATCCATACCTCATACTTTGCATTCTGCGGGTCTGCATTCAGATAAACCTCAATATCGGGCGCGTTTCCATATTCGTACCCGGACGACGGCAGCCACTCTGTCACTATGCGCTGTTCGAGCTCCTGCAGCGACTGGTTTGTGCCTTCTCCCGGAAATACGGCCCATACCGCAGCCGGAACCTCGTAGGTTTCGAACCCGCCGCTTTCTTTTGACGAAGATACCGCGATAAAATATTTCCACTGTTCTTTGTCATTGCACACGCTGACGCCCAAAAGCCCCATCGGCTGGCTGTCCATCATTGCGGCCAGCTTCTGAATCGTGCCGTTTTCGGCGGCTTCCTTCCACATACCCGGCACGGTCTGAAAATTGTCTTCGATATTTTCCGATAACGGCCTGGATATGCCTGTGATTTTAAATGCCTCTTTTGTCTCAATCCGATATTCCATGACTTCTGCTCCTCTCACAATCATTTGAAACGCAATCGGAGGATAGGATTTGACAGATACCCCCTCCTGCCTGACAGCTGACGGAGCGAGGCCATGGACGGTCTGAAATGCCCGGTTAAATGCAGTCGGCGACTGATAGCCGTATTTCGCGGCAATATCAATAATTTTTTCATCCCCGCTCTGCAAATCTGCTGCGGCAAGCGACATTTTCCTTCTGCGGACATATTCTGACAGCGGAATTCCAGCCATATAGGCAAACATTCTCTGAAAATGATACGAAGAACAGCATGCTATGCTGCCCAGTTTTTCATAATCCAGCTTTCCTGTCAGATTTTCTTCTATATACGCAATCGCCTGATTCATTCTGTCAGTCCATTCCATTTGCTTATTCGCTCCTTCCATTGTGATTGTAGCACGATATGTCCTGTCTTTCCTCTCTTTTTCTGCACAAATATGAGAGCCGGAGCTGTTTCGTCCCGGCCGCCGGCTTATGAAAATAACGGCGATGAGAATATCATAATTACCATTCCCAGCACAACAAGTACCACGCCCACAGCACGGTTTAGCACCTTCGGTTCTGCCTTATTTGCAAATACCGCAGCCACTCTCGCCCACAGAAACGTAAATACCACGCACAGCCCCCAGACCAGATAGTCCGGCGCTCCTCCAATGGCAAAATGTGACACTGCTCCGGTAAACGCAGTAAAAGCCATAATAAAAACACTCGTTCCGACCGCCGTTTTCAGCTCATAGCCAAGCACGCCCGTGAGTATCAAAAGCATCATCATGCCGCCGCCCGCTCCGATAAATCCGCAGATAAATCCAATCAGCACGCCGCTGATTACAGACTGCAGCGCCCTCTTTTTCGCCGAAACCGCCTGCATGGTTTCTTTCGTCGTCATGACCGGCCTTACGATAAATTTTACTCCCAGAAGAAACGTCATAAATACAGAAAAATTTCCCATTGCAGCCGGCGGAACCAGACTCGCAATATAGCTTCCCGTTACGGTAAACAGCAGCACGCTTGCCATCATAATCATCCCGTTTCTGATATCCAGATTCCGATTCTTTCCATACGTATAGGCTGACACGGCGCTTGCCAGAACATCCGACGATAACGCCGTCCCGACCGCCATATAAGGCTCCATATGAAGAAATGTAATTAACATCGGACTGATAACCGCCGCTGCACTCATCCCGGCAAATCCTGTTCCAAGCCCGGCACCCATGCCCGCAAAAAAGGTGACGGCAATTGTGATAAACAGCTCCATTCTCTTCCTTTCCTTCCATAATAACGCTTTCTTTTGAATAACGGCTTCTCTGCAGAAAAAAGACCGGAAAAGCTCCCGCAGCTCTCCGGCCCTGCATGTTTATAAATCAGCTGCTGCTTCGTATCGTCCCGAAATCAGCTGCACTGTCAGAAATCATGCCATTTTAAAAATCAAACTTACTCATCAGCTGCACCATAGACTCTACCTGGGCTTTCTGCTCCTCGCTGACCGCTGCGGTTTCCTGTGAGGTCGCAGAGTTGTTATCTACAACCGCGGACACCTGCTGCAGGCTTTCCTTTACCTGGCGCATGCGTTCCACATCGCTTTGGAGCATCTGCTCAACTTCACCCATTTTATCAATGGTATCTTTCGCGCTGCCCATAACAATATCCATGTCCGCCGCGGTTTCATCCGCAATCGTAATACCGCTTTCTACTGCTGCAATCGCTGTTTCAATCAGCTTCGTAGTTTTTCCGGCTGCTTTTGCCGACTCTTCCGCCAGATTTTTCACCTGTTCCGCAACAACGGCAAAGCCTTTTCCGGCCTCCCCGGCTCTGGCTGCTTCAATCGCTGCATTCAGTGACAGCAGGTTTGTCTGGGACGCAATGTCTTCAATAGCGCCGATAATTGTGCCAATCTGTTCCGAGCATCTGCTGATTTCGCCAATCGCAGTTTTTAACTCCTGCATCTTTCCGTTGCCCTTTTCAAGCGCTATGCCGGCCTGCTGTGCGATTTCAACAGATTCCTTCGTTCTTTCTACATTCAGCTCCATGCTTTCTGTCATTTTTTCAAAAGCATGTACCAGCTCGTTTACCTGTCCTGCCTGGTCGGTGCTTCCTTCCGCTAAATCCTCTGCCGCATAGGCCAGCTGCTCAGAACCGCTGTCTATCTGCACAGATACTTCTTTCAGCGTGGTCAGCGTCTCACGCATTTTTTCCATTATTTTATAAAAAGACTCTTTAATTCTTATAAATTCTCCTACATACTCCTGCTGAATTTCTACATTATAATTGCCGTTCCCCATATGCTCGAGCACATCTGCAATCTCCTGAATCATATGCATCAGGTTCTGTTTCATAAAGTTTATGGCAGTAACCATGCTGCCGACTTCTGTATCATCCTCCGTCATATCAAGCGGAACGCTGAAATCCCCGTCCGCAAGCGCTGCCATCTGGTCCGAAACCTTTTTAATCGGGTCTAAAAGCGCCTGATAAGCAAACTGAATCGTTTTTACAATCTGTCTTACGATATACCCAAATGAAAGCAGCATCATAACCGTCAGTATAATCTGAACCATTAAAAATAATTTCTGCTGGCTGCTTTTGCGTTCATTAATTGCCGCAATGGTACTATCTGTCAAATCATTAATCTGTCCCACAGCGTTTTCATATTCTTCATTAAATACCTGAGCCTGTGCTCCGCTTAAATTGCCATTATCTGCCTCCGCAATCGCGGCCTCTTCTAAAGGAACCAGATTTTCTGACAAAGACGCTATCTGGTCAAGGCTGGCCCATTCCTTTTTTGTCAGACCGCAGCTTTTAAGTATCTCCCGAGCCTTTTCCCGGTTCTGGTCTTCGTTTAATTCCTGCATATAGGCGTTCTTATATTTTTCTCTGCCTGTCACTGCATAAGACTGCACATCAAAAGTCAGTGTCTTAGAACCAATCCGGTACTGGTCCAGTGCAAGCGCTGCGTTCAGCTGCACAGACTGCAGATTGGACAGCACAAAATTAAAAACAGCAAATCCAATCAGCAGAACAACACCGACACCTACTGAAATAAAGGCCTGCTTCACCAAAAAACGAAGCTGAGCCTCCTGCCCCCTTTTATGTAACCTTTCTCCGCTTTTTACTTTTCCCATCATATACTCTCCTCATGCTGTATATTCATTGAACTTATTTTATTATAAACCAACAGGACGCAATGGGTCAAGGATTTATCAATCGCACGGGTAAATTATTTTACAGCGCCAGAACAGTCTGTGCCATTTTTCCCTGAAGCTCAGATTAAATAAAAGGCACCGGCGGCCCAATGCGCCCTGCGCTTTCGCGTTCGATGAATTTCCCGTCAATCATATAGACTCCCGTACTGTATTCCGGATTTTCCAGCTTGTGCAGCAGGATATGGATACAGCGGCGCGCCATTTCTTTTGTATTAATGGCATAGGTCGTGATTCCGATTTTCGGAAATGTCTCATTGATAAAATTATCGAAACCGACAACGGAAATATCATCCGGCACGCAAAAACCGTTCTCTGTCAGCCTTCGTATCATCACCATGGCAGCGATATCATTATTGCAGAAAAACGCCGTCGGCATATCTTCCTTCGGCGGCAGCCTGTAATGCCTGTCATAAAAGCTTAAGCCTGTCCCGCGGTCCCTGTCATCAATCATCCAGTCTTCCCGCAAGCTGATTCCATGCTGCATCAGCGATTTCAGATAACCGAAATACCGGTCGTCAATACTCATAGTGGCCAGCCTTGTTCCGACAAACCCGATTTTCGAATGGCCCAGCTCAAACAGATAATTCGTCATCCGGTAAGCGCCCATCATATTGTTTGCCACAACACAGTCGGATTTTTCCCCGTTTGCCACCGTATCTAAAAGAATCAGAGGCAGACAGATATTTTTCCTTAAAAATTCTACATATTCATTCACAAAAGTCCCCATAATGATAACCGCATCGACTTTGCCCTCTGATACCATCTTCGGCATATTCAGCCCGTGCTCATCTTCAAAGCTGATGACCTCAAGCAGTGCGAAGCAGTTTTTGCGCATGGCTCTCTGCGATATTTCCTGATATAGATGCAGATAAAAGGAAGAAGAACCGCCAAGATAACGCTCTGCTGCCGCAATGCCGATGGTATAGCTTTTCTGCTCTTTCGGCTTTTCCTGTACGGTTTTTACATAACCCATCTCCTGTGCAAGCTGTCTGATGCGGCCCCGCATTTCGTCGCTGACGCCTTTCTGGCCGGATAACGCTTTGGATACCGTTACGGTACTGACTCCAAGCTGTTTTGCTATATCTGCTAGTTTTACTGCTTTGGACATAAGAATACCATCCTTGTTTTTCTATATTGAATGCTGGATTCATTTATTTTAGGCGGAAAATAAACCTGAAATTAATGTATTCTATTTTGAAATATTTGTCAATGAACGGATTTAAATGCAGAATACCGCATACAGAGGAACCGATTTTATTCCGTCTGCCATGCCAAAGTTCCTGGCTGAAATACGTATACAGTATAACGGATGATACTTTTTCCCGCCGGGCATAAATCCCTGTGTAAAGGTCTTCTTCAAAGTTTACATATACTGCACTGCTAAATGCCGATGCGGCCTGTTCACGCATGACAAACGTCTTCCCGACCTGCCTTGCTCCGTAAAGCAGCACTGGCATGCGGGTGTGCTGCTGGTTTCTCCATTGCAGCAGCTTTTCCATGATTTTTCTTTTCATAATTTGTACCAGCCTTTTATGGTTTATTGCAGAATATTTTTTATTATATGGTTCGAATATTTGTATGTCAATATTAATGTAAATTTTAGCATTGGGGGAACGTAATGGATTGGATGGGGGTGGGATGCAGTGGCTCCGCGGATGCAGTGGCTCCGCGGACGCCAGGAGAGGGGATTTGCACGGTCTTCCCGCGGCGGTTCCAGAATGTTAAGAATCCCTAAGCATTCTGCTTCTGCGCAGTGGCACCGGACGGGACGCGGCACCTATTCGCCCTGGCCCTCTGCCAGCAGCTACCGGTGCCGCTTCGGCTTCGCCGCCTGGTTATAGAGCAGAATGCTAAGGGATTCT
>CANDJC010000102.1 GCA_947384955.1 uncultured Eubacterium sp.
AAAGCTGGAAGTTCTTAGTTTTCTGCTCAATACCCAGGATTTGGGGACACACAGACTGTATCTTGAAAAAACTTTGAAGTCCCCAAAAGGCGCCTGCCAGAGCCACTGCTTACAGCTGCCAGTAACGCCAGGGCATCAGGCGCCGGTCCGTCCGCAGCCATTACTTTGCCGCAGAAAACTTAGAACTTCCTGCTTTTTGGAAGCGGAGTATCCGAAGGAAAAAATTTTTCCGCCCAGCGTCCCGAAAGAAACACTTATCATCCATCTATCATTTCTTCCTCACAGGAATCCATATTTCAGAATAATAATTTTCGTCAGCCGTACCTTTCGGATACTTACTGACATCATCATACATTTCAATGCAGTATCCAGCTGCGAATTCATATTCTTTCAGTGCAGGAAGCCATTCGGAAAAGATTTTATTATTCACATCCTGTAAAGCATCCGGCATTGCGCCTCTGCATGGAAAGACGGCCCAGGTGAAAGCCGGAATCGTCTTTGTGATAAATCCTTCTGGAATTTCCATAGCAGGGTTATAAGCATCTGCAATCATATAGTCAAATTCATTTTGTCCCATTGTCACGTCGATATTGATGCCAAACATACCGCAGACATATTTGCCTAGTCCTTTTTCATAGTGTTCTTTCCAAAATTGAGGAACGGAAGTTTTTGCATCGGCATAGGAGAATTTTTTTAATCTGCCTAAAACGGTGAAGCTTTCTTTTTTTGATAATCTGTAATCCATAATATAACCGCCTTTCAATGAAATCGTTATTTTCAGTGGTGCAAATGTTTTGATAGTTACGTTGTTTTTCTGCACCATAGAGGGTGTAGTGCCATGGAACCGTGTGAATGCTTTTGTAAAACTGTCTGGTGAATCGTATCCGTATTTCTGCGCGATATCAATCACTCTGGCACGGCTGTCTGCTGCCAGTTCTCCGGCTGCTAAGGCGAGCCTGCGGTTACGGATATATTCTGCGATTGTATAACCGCATAACATGCTGAATCCTTTTTGAAAATAGAAAGCAGATATGCAGACATGTTTTGAAACGTCGTCTGCGCTGATGTCTTTTGTAATATTTTCTTCAATGTATGTGAGTGCACTGCTGATTGCTTCTGTCCAGTTCATGCTGACGTAACCCTCCCTGCTGTATTTTTATCATAACACAAAACAGGCGGCTGGTCCCGATTTTATGTGCAAAAAATTGTCTGGTAATGAATTTGGAAAATTATGTTTTTCTTGACAAAGAAAGAGTTTGGTAATATACTTTACTTAGTATTACTAAATACTAGAAATAAGGGAATAGCAAATGAATGATAAATATATCAGACAGATGAAAAAAGGCGTTCTGGATATGCTGGTTTTAAAACTGCTGGAGAATGATAAAAAATATGGCTATCAGCTTATCAGCGAGTTAAAAGAAAAGAGCGGGGAACTATTTATATTAAAAGAGGGAACACTGTATCCGATACTATACCGTCTGGAAGATGACGATTTTGTGGAAAGCAGCTGGAGCAGTCCGCAGGGAAAGCAGGTGGCAAGAAAATATTATCAGATTACAGATAAGGGACGGGAAGCACTGGAGGAGATTTCAAAACTCTGGAAAGAAATGAATCATGGTGTCAGACAGATTATGGAGGACACAAAGAGCAGCGGACAGTAAGAGAAAAAAGACAGACGGTGAAAAAGCAGCGGGCAGCAGGAAAAAAGAAAGGCAGCCGGTATGCCAGACGGTGAAAGAGCAGCGGGCAGCAGGAAAAAAGAAAGGCAGCCGGTATGCCAGACGGCTGAAAGAGCAGCGGACAGCAAGAGAAAAGCATGCCAGACAGCTGAAAATGCGCAAGTCAGAATGTATGGAGGTTTAAGAGATGACAGCTGAGACTTATGTAAACCAGATTGTAAAAAAGGTGAAATGTCCAAAGAAACGGCGGGATGAAATCCGCAGGCAGCTGTTAGCGGACATCACGATGGAAATGGAACAGGGGGAAAAGATTGAAAAAATTATGCTTCGCATGGGGGAACCAATTGCAATTGCAGAGGAATTCAATCAGAATATACCGCAGGAAGAAGCAAAGAAATATAAAAGGGGAAGAAGGATAAAAGTTTTTATCTGTATAGCGGCAGTTCTTATGGCAGCGGTACTGGCAGCCGTATGGTTTCTGCCGTTCGGGAAAGATTTTGGCAGCAGCGGGCTTTTTGATGAGAAGACCGTGGAAGAGCGCAGTAAAGAGGTAATACAGCTGCTGGATGCGGAGGATTATGATACGCTGCTGGAAGAATCCAATGCTTATATGCAGAAAGTGATTACAAAAGAAACCATTGATGAGGCAAAAAAACTGGCTGGAGAAAACTGGGGTGAGTTTCAGAGCTTTGGCAAGTTATATATGGCTGAACAAAAGCAGCAGGGAAAAACGCGGGCAGTTGTACAGATGAATGCGGCTTATGAAAATATTGTTGTAACGTATACGCTGTTTTTTGATAAAGATATGAAGCTGTCGGGGCTGTATATCAAATAAGTGACAGTTAGAAATGATATCTGATAAAATAGAAAAATCAGGGGAGGTCAGATGATGGCATATATTGGATGGCTGCTGGTCAGCGCGGTATTTTATGGCTTCGGAATTTATGCATGGACTGCAGATAAACCGGTCAGTTTTTGGAACTTTACACAGCAGATACAGGTGAATCATGTGGAAAAGTATAACCGGGCAGTTGCAAAGCTGTGGATAAGTTTTGCAGTTTTATTTGATATCATAGGTCTGCCGGTATTAGCGGGGCAAAACTCTGCGTGGATTGTATTTTTGGTGCTGGGAACGATGGCATGGGCAATTGCACTGATGGCGGTTTATACAGGAATAGAGAAAAAATACAGGATATAAAAAATTCCGCGGACAGTGCAGATGGCAGTATTTTTCAGTCAGAAACTGGATACAGGTCTGTGAAAAGGAAGGGGGTATTTTATGAAAGGAGAGGGAATTGTGGCATTGATATCTTTTTTATTATGTGCAGTACCGTTTGCTGTTATAGCATGTTTTGGAAAGGACAGCATGACGCCGCTCAGTTTCTGGGCGGGTGATAAATCACTGGCAGACAAAGTAACAAATGTGCCGGAATACAATGCAAAAATGGCTAAACTGTATGGCCGCTGTGCTGCTGCATTTGCAATAACAGGGCTGCTTGGACTGTTTTCCGTCGTGCTTTCTATTCTGCTTCTGGCTGCAGAATGCACTGTGGGATTTTATTGTGTATATAAAGCATATAAAAAAATACTGAATGTTTATTCCGATAGCAAGTAAAAGAAGGGCATGTTTCGAGAGGAGGAGTTTTTGTGTGGTTTTGGGTATTTATGGCAGCAAACAGTATCGTAATTCCTATTTTAATGGCAGGTTTCGGGAAGCTGTTTCAAAAAAGACCGCCAGCGCAGATTAATTCTATTTATGGTTACAGGACAAAGATGTCCAGGCTGAATATGGATACATGGAATTACGCACACCGCTATTTTGGAAAACTCTGGATGCGGACAGGATGTTTGATGATTCCGGGGACTATGTTATGCATGGCTCTGCTGTATGGCAGGGATGCAGATGCAGTTGGTACCGGATGCGCAGTTCTTATGACAGTTCAGGTCATTTTGCTGATTCTGCCTGTGATAGCTACCGAGCGGGAGCTGCACAGAATATTTGATTTGAACGGAAAGCGGAGGCAGCAGACGGATTTGCCTTTATTTTGAAAGAAATTTTTCTCCGGCTTGGTCAGTCGATGAATTATGAGAATTTGTCCAGACATTTTTGGCAGTGCTCTTTCAGGTACTTTTTGAGAGGCGCTGTCATTTTTGTTATGGGGAGGAAGCCACAATCTTCCCCCGTTCCAGCCGCCACATTCCCCCTCTCCCAGCTTCAGATTCTGTCAAGCACGGACTAAAAATATTTGAGAAATTCTGCTATGACAGGGTTTTTGATAAACTCTAATTTATCATTTTGAAAATCTGATGTCTCTTCGATCATTTCCTATTCAACCATCTCTTTACGCTGTGACTGCAATATGCGGTAGTAATACTGTCTGTTAATATTACTCTGTAAAGTACGCACACTCCATGTCTGTTCATATGCTTCTTTTTCATACCAGCTACGAGCGGCGGAATCTGTCACCTGCAGTAATGCACGGTAATGTGACCAGGTTAAACGAATATGTGATTGTCGACATACTGTGTCGACAATCTTAGGAAATTCTTTATAAAACCGCAGATAATGATAAAGATTACTGCGGTCATAACCTTTTCCATATTTTGTGGTCAAGTCTTTTGCCAGTTTTTTTATAATGTTTGCACCGTATTCAGCATGGTCTGAACTCTTTATTTCTTCCTCTGCAATCCGATATCCAATCAGCCAGTTTCTCTGTGACAGAATTGTATCTCTTCAGAACATCTTCTATTGCTATGTGGTCATCCTTCTGTCCATATCGTTTTTCCTTGACGAAATTATCCTTAAATGTACTCCTTCACAAAAGTCAACACAAACTGTAGCAAATGTATAATCCATTCTTTGATAAAACAGCTAATACTGTCTGACTAAATATCTGTCAGGCAATAGCTTCATCTTTAACGTTGCTCATCATCGATCAGCAATTCCCAATATCCATTGTGACTGCTTCCTACTCTCTTTATAATTTTCTGTGTTTTCATTTTTCGTAAATAATATTTGACCCTGTCCACTGTCCATCCAAGTTCTAATGCATATTCCTTTTGTGTCATTGTAGGTTTATCATGTACAATTGCAAGGATTGCCTTATCATCTTCAGATAATTTCATGGTGTCATTTTGGGTAGTTTGGTGTGTTTGGGTAGTTTGGTGTGTTTGGGTAGTTTTACCCTTGACACCATACTCAATTTCTGCTTTCCGATACATATTCACTCTAAAATCGCCTTCAAAATCGATCAGTTTCGGTTCTGGAAGTCCATATTCCCTGCATTCTCTGATCATTCTGGGAATCCCTGTTCCCCACTTTTCAATAATTTTCATATAAGCAAACGCTCTTGCGATGGCAGGGTTTCTAGGTTTTGAATATCCCTCAATCATCTTCTCGATAGAAACATTGTTCAGAAGCATCCCCGGTGAAGTCACTTCCAAGCGGTCTTCAAAAATTGCTACTTGAATATTTCCCTGTTCCAAATAACTGCGGTGCACCACAGCATTTGCGATCAGCTCCCTTACACTATCCGGTGGAAGTTCATAAACATCCTGTCTAAAAATGCCCTGAATCTTCATGCCAAGGTTAATTTTCTCCAATACGTATTGAAAAGCGGCATCAACCTGTTCCTGTACAGACCCTTCAAATTCCCGTCTATCCACAAAATATGCTCTATCAGTCCCTTTGAATACACCACATTGAATAACCGGCTGCATCCGCATAGTTCCAGTAAGAAGCATATATGCATTAGTAGGGACTGTTTTTCCATTTTCTTCTGCAAGCACACCCCATGAAATCAGCCTATTCCTCGTGACATCCCTGATTTTTGCTTTTTCACTGTCCTGCCATGTATTTTTTAGGGCAGTTTTTTTCATGCTTTGGCAAAGCTTTTCGATTTCAGCATCTGTTACCGACATTCCATTACATGGCTCACTATCATAATATCTGTTCTGTCCTTCCAAAATAAGCTCTTTCAACATATATTCTTCTGCCAGCCTTGTTGTGCCGGATATCCTCACATAAGTGCCTTCTATCATTCCTCTTGATTTAATATAATAAGGACGCATGGCGCCAGGCAGAATTTCGGCGATAATGATCGTCTTGTCATCTATCGTCTGTAATGTCACTTCCGGTCTGATACGCGGTTCACAAGAATCAAAAATTGCGTTGGTTATAGCATCCATGGTTTTAAAAATATTCTCTGTATCCATGCCAGCAATTTCCAATGTTTTATCATCTATACCAAAAACAATCCTGCCACCGCCGCCATTGGCAAAAGCAACCACTGTTTTCATATATTTTTCACTTTTATCCGGTACTGCCACCTTATATTCAACATTCTTTGATTCGCCAGAAAACAACGTACTTTTGGCCATCCCATTACCTCCCCCGCCTTTAAAATATAAAATTTATTTCCATAATAACAATTAGAAATAATATCTATTTCCACTCTTCCCAGACTTCCCAGATTTGCAGGAATCATTTTATCAAATTCTTTCCTTTCCTCCTTATCCTCAATTTCAATATTCATAGCGTATGGGGAGTACAGGCGATCCTAAAATCCGATTTAATTCTGATAATGTTTTTTCCGGTGAAAACAAACATACCATATGTATCTTTTCAGCTGATGAAATTTCAAATCCAGGAAATACAATTATCCCATTGTCCTCAAGCTTTTTTCTTAATGACTCCGCTGTATCCACAGATCCATGATCTGCTAATCCAGCAACTTTTATGGCATACTGCTTACATTTTGTTACAATCCCTTCATTATATACATCTTTATTTTGTTCAATATCTACCCTATACTTTGCATAACTAAACGGATTTACCTGCAAAGCACATTTGTAATATTCTGCGTAAAATCCCATACTTTATCCTCCTGTATCTTTGATTGTTTCTCATTACACACTCGCCTCTTTAGAAATTTTCAAGAATCAGTTTAATCCACCTGCAAGTTTCGGTAATACTACCTTAAAATCTTTAAGAACAAAAGTACCCAAAGAATTTTACCTTGTATAATAAGTTTGCAAACAAGACCTTACAAAAAGCAGCCTTATTCATCAAACTTATTATACAACAGAAACAGCTGAAATTGGTAGTCTATATATGATTTTTTACATTTACAGCATGTCAAATGCCACTACGAGCTCGTTCTTAAGGCTGTATAAATCCCATTTATAAAAAGCATTTTGTTATAAACTCTTATTTCAAATTATACCACTTTTCTACAATATATCTTATTTTTCGGCCAGTTATTCCATTGTCCGCGAAGCCACAGCCTCCCCATTTCCATCCCTGTCTGAAAGCCGCATTCAAATCCCCTCTCCCAGCCTTCGCAAAGCCGCTGTCTGAACTGTCATCTAAGTTTGTTTTATACATGCGAATGATGTTTAAATACTTGAGTTCTGGGAACATTATTGGTATAATTAGGGAAGCAGTAAACATTAATATGCAGATTGTCGATATTTATATTAAAAATCATGAAAAAGCAAAGGGAAGCTATGAAGTGGAATATAGAATGGATTGATTTGCAGAATATTGAACGAATGATAGCCGAATGCTGGCGTATGAATGAACGTCAGCTGGAAAAATACTGCAATAAGCTGTCCCGTCAGCGGGATTTAATATTTGCAGGAGAGCTCGGAACGAAGTTTTTAGAGCTGATGATCAAATCTATAGACGCTGGTGAAAAACCTGACTGGCCAAAACTGCAAAAGGACGTCCGGCTGATGCTGGAGCTGATACAGGACGGACAGGAGCAGCACGAAGTATACTGGAAAAGCCAGTATCAGGAACTAACTTCAGCTACAGCCACTTATTTTAGTACAGAATTCGGCAGGGCATTTACAGAACAGCTTGCTGTAAAGCTGGAACTGGATTTAAGCGAAGAGCAGAGAATGCTTCAGCAGGATATCCGGAAAATACAAAAGATTTGTGCTTCCTGCAGATGGGAAGAGGAAGAAAAAGCAAAAAAGACAGTCTCACTCCTGATACAGGACGAAAAATATTATTTTTCCAGCTGGCTTGGAGATGCGTTTATTAATGTGCTGCAAGAACGATATGGTAAAAAGGAGGAAGATGAGGAGGAGTCAGAGCCAGTATCCGAAACAGAGCCGGAAAGACAGCCAGGACCAAAGGCGGTTCGGAAATCATCGCTGAAAGCAAGGATAGCCTGGACACTGGTAGTCTGTATTTCAGCCGGGGCAGCGATACTCTGGCTGTATATGCAGTCGAAAGACGGGCCGGGGCGCCAGAAGCTGCAGAATCTGCTGTCGGGTGAAAAAATACAAAGTCAGAATCTGACAGGCGGCTGGGGTAATCTGACTGAAAACAGTGAAGATAAAGCATCTGGGAAGTACCAGAACAGCGCTGGCACAGGAGTGTCCGGGCAAAAGGAAAGTTATGAATATGACGAAAGTTCAGCAGCTGTAAGTAATGGCAGTGATGAAAGCAGTCGCAGGATGGCAGCCGGTTTTGAAGAGAGCGGACAGGCTGGCGGTGTGCAGGCATATGAGCAGACTGTAAACAGTGAAATATCTGCTCAGCCAGGGAACAGCGGAAGCGGTAAAGCATCTGGTCAGTCCGAAAACGGCGGAAACGGTGAATTTTCTGGTCAGTCCGAAAGCGGTGAAACGTCTGGAAATCTGGAAAACAGTGAAAACGGTAAAGTATCTGGTCAGTCCGAAAACGGCGGAAGCGGTGAATTTTCTGGTCAGTCCGAGGGCGGTGAAACGTCTGGAAAGCTGAAAAATAGTGGAAGCGGTGGAATGTCCGGCCAGAATGAAAGCAGCGGAAGCAATGAAGCGTCTGGACAGCTGGAAAGCAGCGGGAGTGATGAGGCATCCGGGCAGAAAAAGGTTTTGGCAGAAGATGGGAACGGGCTGCATAGTCTGGATAAGAATACAGCAGATACTGGAATCAGGCAGCAGGTACCGGATATCCTGCCGCAGTACCAGGAATTTTATCAAAATTATCCGGATTTATATGGATGGCTGAAAATTCCAGGCACACAGATTGACCACCCGGTTATGCAGTCGGATGATGTGAAACGGGGAGAACAATATTATTATCTGCACCGGAATTATGACGGAACGAAATCAGAGGCAGGCTCTTTATTTGTAGAGAGCAGGAGCAGCTGTTATCCGCAGGATGACAATACTGTTATCTATGGACATAACATGAGCAGCGGACTGAATTTTGGGATTTTAGAGAATTTTAAAGACGAAGAGTTTTTTAAAAATCATCAGAAAATTCAGTTTGATACAGTTTATGAGACAGGTACATATCAGATTGCCGCAGTTTTGATTACCAGAATTCTATATAAGGAAGAAGAAGGTTTTCGCTACTATCGGTTATATAATTATCAAAGCAGCAGTGAATTCCAGGAATGCGCGGATTTTATAAAAGAAAACCAGCTCTATGATACTGGAATCGGGCTGAAACCGTCAGATAAACTGCTGATGCTTTCTACCTGTGAATATTCACTGCCAAACGGACGGCTTGTAGTCGTTGCCAAAAGAGTGAAATAACAGCCGGGAAAAGGTTACAGCGCTGAAAGCCGGCCTGTAACGACAGTAAGGTAACCGTATCTGGAAAGGAGACAACATGAAATTATCTTGGAAAAAGAAGCATTATTTTATTACATTTTTGTTATTTTTTGTCATGACAGCAGCTGTATTATCTGGCAGAAATCAGATACAGGCTCAGGCGCAGTCCCAGGGCTTAGGTGTAAGATACCGCACGCAGCAGGAAATCCGGGATTATGTGGCAAGAACTCAGGCATCTGTAACGGACAATGTTACCTTTACGGTAAATCCGTATACAGAATCGCCGTATAATCCGGGAAGGCTGTCGGATACTACACAGCAGTCTGCATTAAATATGCTGAACCAGATTCGTTACATTGCAGGGCTTTCAAATAATGTAACCGTTTCAAGCCGGTACTCAGAATATGCTCAGGCAGCCGCACTGCTTCAGTATGTCAATGGACAGCTGTCTTATAACTATACGACAAACCGTCCGTACGCAATGGACAACAATCTGTATCAGACAGCCCAGACCGGTATTAATAACTGTAACAGCTCCTGGGCAGCATACAGCAGCAATACATTAAATGAAACGATGATTTCTTCCTGGATGAATGATTCAAACCGTTCCAATACTGCTTATTTAGAGCAGCGCAGATGGATGTTAAATCCGCGGATGGGACAGACAGGATTTGGCTCAGTGAATGGCATCAGAGGGACGTTTCACACGGCATATGTAAAAGATACAAGCAATACGCTGGGAAATGAAACAGGTGTGGTATGGCCTGCAATGAATATGCCGTTAGAATATTTTTCTACGGATTCGCCTTGGAGCATCAGTCTGGGACGTACCGTTAATATGGCAAATGTCAAAGTATCGCTGTTAAGATATTCGGATTATAAGACCTGGAATTTCTCACAGTCAGCTTCAGACGGAGATTTTTATGTAAATAATACAGCCAGCGGGCAGACAGGATGCATCATATTCCGTCCGTCAGCAGCAAGCCTTGGCAGTTATAAAAGCGGCGATTCCTTCCGTGTTACAATTTCAGGCGCAGGCACTCCGATTGTTTATTCCGTTCAGTTCTTTAATCTGGACCAGCCGAGAATTACATATACGACATACTTTGACAGCCAGGGCGGAAGCACGATAGACCCGGTAGTTGTTCATGAACAGCAGACGATTTCTTCTCTTCCTGTTCCGATAAAAGCAAACTGCGATTTCCTCGGATGGTATACAGGGCAGAATGGAACCGGAACGATGCTTACAACCACAACTGTTATCAATACGAACAGAACTTATTATGCATACTGGAGAACGAGAGGCTCATCGGCATCTTCATCTTTGTCAGTGACTTATAGCGGAGGCAGATATGCCGGTGCTAATATTGCAGACGGACTGACTGTATATGTAAACTATGCAAACGGTTCCTCTGAAAGAGTATACAACTATACGATTTCCCAGCAGACACTCAGCGCAGGGACAAATCAGGTAGTAGTAACTTATAATGGCATTTCGCAGACCATTTATATTAATACGGACGGTTCATCGGGTACAAATATAAATACAAATCCGGTATATTACGAGCTGTTCTTTCATCCAAATGGCGGAACAAACCTGAATTACCAGAAGATATCCATTGCTGTAGGCGATGAACTTGACGCGCTTCCGACAGTTCAGCGTGCGAATTACACATTTAAAGGCTGGTATACAAAGCCATCCGGCGGTACAAAGATTACAAAATCTACGATACCGAACAGGGACAGTGTTTTATATGCACAGTGGACAAGAGTTACTAAACCGCAGAGAGCTTCTGCACCGACGCTTTCCGCACAGGGAAATGGAAGCATGAGAGTAAAACTGAAATCTGTTAACGGAGCAGAAGGTTATGAAATTGCTTATTCTACAGACAGCAGTTTTTCATCGGGTGTTAAGAAGGTGGCTACTTATTATACGACCAAAACATTTAAGAACCTGAAGCAGGGCGGAAGCTATTATGTCAGGGTACGCGCTTATAAGCTGGATTCTATGGGACGTAAGATTTATGGAAGCTATAGTGCGAGAAAAGGGATTGTGATTTCATAAGGAATGTGTTTTGGGCGATTGAATGGGACTTAATTTAATAGAATTGTAGGGGCAGTTTTGGGCTGCTGTATAGAAAGACGGACATGCGGGACGCGTGAGGGGCTTTTTATGCAGCAGCTTTTTTTGTGTGTGCGGGGGAGGGGCTTCGCGGACGCCGGATGACGGGAAGATGCGCTGGCTTCCTGTTCCGGCTCCGGAATGTTAAGAATCCCTAGGTATTCTGCGTCCAGACTGTGGCTGCGGACGGTCGCGGCACCCAGTCCGCCCCAGCTGAATGCTGGCAGCTATGGGTGCCGCTTCGGCTTCGCCGCCTGGTTTTTGGGCAGAATACCAAGGGATTCTAAACATTCCTCCAATGTCACGGGAAGCCAGCGCATCTTCCCGTCATCCGGCTGGTTTATGAAAGTTTTAACTTGGAGTCTGTAATTGATATGATGAGCCTGGATGTGAGACGGGAAGTATCTTTGAATTATCTGGCTGGTTTTTGAAAACTTTATTGTCAAATGGTCTAGTCAGAATCGTCACATCGGACGTAAAATGGACACAAAATTTTCATGAAAATTGGATTGACACTATGGCTGTGTAATGGTATAATTTTTCAACAAACTAAAATAATTAACATTGTTAAATATTTGTATATAAAAATATTATTTGTGATAAATATTGCTTGCTATAAATATACGATATGAAAAATATGATAATGAATATATCAGTTAGAATACAGGTACATGAAAAATATGAATTCGGGAAGGGAAGGTATATATAAATGGAACAGGAGAAGCGGGAATTATTTCATACGTTTGAGTCTTTTCGCAAACTGAATTTTTCTTCAATTCTTCCGAATCTGACACACGGGGAATTTGCTATGTTAAAGGCAGTCAGCTGCTGTGTGGATAATGGTGATGAATCTGAAATCAGAATATCGGATATTGTAAAGCATTTGAAGATACCGGCACCGGCGGTTTCGCGGACGATGAATTCTTTGGAGGAACGGGGGTTTATTGTTCGGACTGTAAATAAAAAGGACCGCAGAAATATATCGGTCAGTCTGACGGAGAAGGGAGCAGCCAGGCTTGCAGAAGCAGAGCAGATTTTAGAGGAATTTCAGGAATCTGTATTTGGAAATATGGGAACAGAGAATATGAACAGACTGATCAGGTATTTTCAAAAGCTGCAGGAAGTGATGGCAAAAGAAATTGAAATCAGGAAATATACGAAAGAAAGTGAAAATATTAAAATCAGAAGGGGTGAAGAAAAACCATGAAAAGTATTTTTAAAAATATGATTCCGTACTGGAAAACGGTTCTCATTATTTTTATGCTGCTGATTGTGCAGGCGTACTGTGATTTGTCGCTGCCGCAGTATACATCGGATATTATCGATACCGGTATTCAGAATCAGGGGATTGCGCATATTCTGCCGGAAAAAATAACAAAGGATGAATATCAGCTGGCAGAACTGTTTATGTCAGAAGAAGAAAGGCAGCAGTGGGAAGACAGTTATGACTGTACAGATGATATTTATACGCTGCGTATTACAGAGGAAAAAAAGCTGGATGAATTAGACGAATTGCTGCTGATACCTATCGTCATGAATCACCGGATGGCGAATATGCAGGAAAGCGAATTTAAAGAAATGGCTGCGCAGAGTATTCCAAAAGAAGCACAGGCTGAACTGCCGAAACCGGTTCAGGATATGACAGCAGAAGAAATCAGCCAGATGATGCAGGCAGATATAAAAAGTTACGAAGCTGAGGATGAAGATGGAAAGAGCGCGGTTTATGTGGATGCGCGGCCGATTGTACAGCAGATGTATGCATCCGGCCAGATGACAGAAGAGCAGGTGAAGCAGTCGAGGGAGTCTCTTGAAAATATGGCAGAATCGATGGGCAGCCGGACACTGCTTTCCATGGGGATTTCTTATGCAGTTTCGTGCAATAAAGCAGCGGGGCTTGATGCTGAGCGTATACAGATGAATTATTTATGGAAGCAGGGCGGCAGAATGTTTCTTATGGCTCTGCTGATGTTAGCCGCAGCGGTCGGGACGGGATATCTTTCTTCAAAAGCCGGCGCCGGCATAGGACGTGATTTAAGGAAAAATATATTTTCAAAGGTAGTCGGGTTTTCGAATGCAGAGATGGACCGGTTTTCAACAGCTTCTTTAATTACAAGGAGTACGAATGATATCCAGCAGATTCAGATGGTGACGGTTATGCTGCTGCGCATGGTGCTGTATGCGCCGGTGCTTGGTATTGGCGGAATTTATAAAGTAATACAGACAGGCGCGCATATGGGCTGGATTATTATACTGGCAGTTGCGCTGATTCTTGGATTTGTTATGCTGCTGATGAGTGTTGCGATGCCGAAATTTAAAGTCATGCAGAAACTGGTAGACGAACTGAATCTTGTATCAAGGGAAATTCTGACTGGATTATCTGTTATCCGGGCATTTGGACGGGAGAAGAAGGAAGAAGAGCGGTTTGAACAGGCAAACCGTAATCTGACAAAAACCCAGCTGTTTACAAACCGTGTGATGACATTTATGATGCCTGGCATGATGATGATTATGTATTGCGTAACGCTGCTGATTGTATGGGTATCTGCGCAAAGGATTGACAGCGGAAGCATGCAGGTAGGTGCAATGACTGCATTTATCACATATTCTATGCAGATTGTCATGTCGTTTCTGATGCTGACGATGATGTCCATTATGCTGCCAAGAGCAGGAGTTGCGGCAGAGCGTATTGATGAAGTGCTGCATACACAGACGAGTATTTTAGAGCCGGCGCAGCCTAAGCAGCTGACCGCGCAGAAGGGAGTTGTAAAATTTTCTCATGTGAATTTCCGTTATCCGGGAGCAGATGAAGATGTACTTGAGGATATTGATTTTACAGCGGAGCCGGGAAAAACAACTGCGATTATCGGCAGTACCGGCTGCGGCAAATCGACACTTGTGAATCTGATTCCAAGGTTTTATGATATTACGTCCGGAGCGGTTACCTTAGACGGCGTGGATGTCCGGGAAATTTCGAAAAAGCAGCTGCGGGAAAATATTGGATTTGTGCCGCAGAAGGCGGTTCTGTTTTCTGGCACGATAGCGTCAAATCTCCGGTTTGGGAAGCAGGATGCAAGCGATGAAGAAATAAAAGCTGCTGCAGAAACGGCACAGGCAGCAGAATTTATTGAAGGAAAGCAGGAAGGATATGAAAGTCATACTGCGCAGGGCGGCAGCAATGTGTCGGGCGGGCAGAAACAGCGGCTTGCGATAGCGCGGGCGATTGTAAAGAAACCGAAAATATTTGTGTTTGATGACAGCTTTTCAGCACTGGATATGAAGACGGATGCAAAACTGCGGCAAGCGCTGGAAAGCCAGGTGACTGACAGTACAGTGATTATTGTAGCACAGAGAATCAGTACAATCCTTCATGCAGACCAGATTTTAGTGTTAGATGACGGAAAAATTGCCGGCAAAGGGACACATGAACAATTACTGAAAGAATGTGAGGTTTATCGGCAGATTGCGCATTCGCAGCTGTCTGAAAAAGAACTTGCACAGACTGCAGGAAAGGAGGTGTTTGCTTAATGGGTCAGGAAAAAGAGTATAAACCGCAGCCGCGCAGACATGGGCCGATGGGACACGGGCCGATGGGGAGCGGAGAAAAAGCAAAGGATTTTAAAGGCTCTTTTCAAAAACTTCTGGTATATATGGGAAGATACAAAATTGCAATTTTCTTCGTTATGATTCTTGCTGCTGTATCCACAGTATTTTCAGTTGCGGGGCCGAAAGTAATGGCAAATGCCACAAATGCATTGTTTGACGGGCTGATGCGAAAGGTAGCCGGGACCGGAGGGATAGATTTTGATTATATCGCGAAAGTTCTGCTGTTTACACTGGCTCTTTATTTATTCAGTTCCGTAGTCAGCTTTTTTCAGGGATGGGTTATGACGTCTGTATCGCAGAAAATCTGCTACAGAATCCGAAAAGAAATTTCAGAAAAAATCAACCGCATGCCGATGAAATATTTTGAGAGCCGTACGTACGGAGAAGTGCTCTCAAGGATTACGAATGATGTAGATACGCTTGGAATGGGGCTGAATCAGAGTGTCACGCAGATTATTACATCATCTGCAACACTGATTGGCACACTGGTCATGATGATTTCCATTTCGCCGCTGATGACGCTGATTGCCCTTGTTATTCTGCCTGTATCCGCTGCGCTGATTTCTGTTGTCATTAAATTTTCGCAGAAACATTTCCGTACGCAGCAGGAATATCTGGGGCATATTAACGGACAGGTAGAAGAAACATACGGCGGGCATCTGGTCATTCAGGCATTTAACAAAGAAGAAGAAACGGTTCAGAGGTTTTTGGAAACAAATCATGTACTATATGAATCGGCCTGGAAATCCCAGTTTCTATCCGGCCTGATGCAGCCGATTATGACATTTGTAGGCAATATTGGATATGCGGGGGTAGCCATTTCAGGCGGTATTCTTGCTATCCGTGAGATAATTGGAATAGGCGACATTCAGGCGTTTATCCAGTATGTCAAGCAGTTTACACAGCCCATCCAGCAGATTGCACAGGTCATTAATCAGGTACAGTCTATGACAGCTGCAGCCGAGCGCGTGTTTGAATTTCTGGAAGAGGAAGAAGAGGAACAGAGCGTACAAAATCCCGTTGTACTTAATAATGTCCAGGGTGAGGTACAGTTTCGGAATATCCGCTTTGGATACAATGAGAATCAGACAATTATCAAAAATTTTAGCGCAGATGTAAAGCCGGGCCAGAAGATTGCCATTGTCGGCCCGACAGGAGCCGGAAAGACAACCATGGTAAAACTGCTGATGCGTTTTTACGATGTAAATGAAGGAAGCATTCAGCTGGACGGACATGACATCCGTGAATTTAACAGGAGACAGCTGCGTGACTGTTTCGGCATGGTGCTGCAGGATACCTGGCTGTTTAAAGGAACCATTATGGAGAATATCCGTTACGGACGGCTGGATGCATCGGATGATGAAGTGATAGCAGCGGCGAAAGCAGCTCATGCACATCATTTTATCCAGACACTGCCAGGCGGTTACGCAATGGAGCTGAATGAAGATGCCAGCAATGTATCACAGGGACAAAAGCAGCTCCTTACAATCGCAAGAGCAATTCTGGCAGATAACCGGGTGCTGATACTGGATGAAGCAACATCCTCTGTGGATACCAGGACGGAAATCCGTATACAGAAAGCAATGGATAATCTGATGAAAGGAAGAACAAGCTTTATTATTGCACACAGACTGTCTACAATTAAAAATGCGGATTTGATTCTGGTTATGAAGGACGGGGATATTATTGAACAGGGGAATCATGCACAGCTGCTGGAGAAAAATGGATTCTATGCACAACTGTATAATTCTCAGTTTGAACAGGCGGGATAATCTGCGTATTCTGTCCTTGCAAAACCCTCTCCCGGCTGTTTTCCGGCCGGCGTTACATACCGTGAATTCCAGGCACAGAATGACAGCTTTCCGGCGGCAGTCTGCAGCTTTTCTGCCCAGTAAAAATCCGGCAGAGAGTCCGCCTTTTTTCATGTAAAGCCTGTGAAAACCAGCCGGGTGACGGGAAGATGCACCGGATTCCTGTGACATTGGAGGAATGTTTAGAATCCCTTAGCTTTCTGCCGCAATAACCAGGCGGCGAAGCCGCAGCGGCACCGGTAGCTGCTGGCATTCAGCCAGGGCG
>CANDJC010000103.1 GCA_947384955.1 uncultured Eubacterium sp.
CCTGCTTTTTGGAAGCGGAGTATCCGAAGGAAAACATTTCTCCGCCCGGCGTCCCAAAAGAAACAACACTCCCCGCACATCAAAAAGAGGGCAGCCGCAAAAGCCCCCCTCTTTTCATCTTCCAGTCCCAGTTTCCTAACCTAAAATACTCCCCTACAATCTGCCATGCTTAAAAATCCAGCTTCCCCCTGCTATACAACCTGCCTCTTAGCAACAAAAACAGGGAAAGAATCCGTTCCTTTCAGCTCCTTGCCTTCAGAAATCGTAACCTTTTTATCTGTAATAACATACTCTGCATTCACGCCAGGCTCCACTATCGTATCCTGCATCAGGATTGCATTTTTCACTTTCGCGCCCTTGCCAATCTTAACGCCCCTGAATAAGATACAGTTTTCGATTTCGCCTTCAATAACGCAGCCGTCTGCTACCATAACATTCTTCGCAGATGCACCGTCTACATAACGTGTCGGGTTGTCGTCACGAATCTTTGTATAAATCGAATTTTTCTCGAATAATGCAGACAGATTTTCATCATCCAAAAGCCGCATGTTTTCATCAAAATAGCTCTTAAGGTCTGTAATGCGCGCAACATAATCCTTGTATTCATAACCGTTAATCGTTAATTCATTAATACGCGGAAGCAAAACGTCACGCTCTAAGTAAACACCGCCGCCGATAAATGCTTCATTTACAAGCTTAATCAGCTGCTCGCGCTCGAATACATAAATATTCATGGAGAAATTCTGCACACCTGTTTCCTGGGAATTGATGTGGATTTTCTTTACGCGTTTGTCTTCTATGTCAAATGTATAGTACATTGCCTTGCGAAGGTCATCCGATTTGCGGATGCTTGCCGGAAGCTCTTCCTTTGTATAAGCGACTGTTACCTCAGCGCCGCTTTCAATATGTTCTTTTAACAGTGCCTTAAAGTCAAAATTAAATGCAATATTTGCGTCTGCCATAATGACATATTTTTCTTTCTGAGACTTTAAGAAACCGAGAATACTTGCAACAGAGCCAACCTTGCCGCTGTAAATGCCCATGTTTTTCTGTGCAAATGGCGGGAAGATGTTAAGACCGCCGTTCTTGCGGGTAAGGTCCCATTCACGGCCGGAGCCTAAATGATCCAGCAGGGAGAAATAATTTTCCCGTACTAATACTGTAATATTGTCAATCCCGCAGTTTACCATGCTCGAAAGTACAAAGTCAATCATGCGGTAACGGCTTGCAAACGGAATGGATGCCATCAGTCTTTCGTTTGTCAGTTCGGAAACAAGCTCATCATATACATTTGGGAAAATAATGCCCAGTGCGTTCGTATTGGTATTTATCATTGTTTATCACCATCCTTTACATTGTCACTGACCATAGCATTTGGTCCGATTTCGGCATTATCGCCAACATAAACTCCCGAACCGACGGTTGCTACGCCTGCTTCGGTGCCTTCCGGCATCTTCCCTACGACAGCATTACTTCCGATTACAACATTTTCTGCTATAATGCAGTGTTTTACTTTTGCGCCGGATTTAATGATTGTGCCGCCCATAATCACTGCGTCTTCGACTTCTGCGCCTTCTTCAATTTTAACGCCTGCAAATAAAATCGAATGTTTTACATTGCCGGAAATATTACATCCGTCTGTAATCATGGAATTTTCCACAACTGCTCCGGCATTGATTTTATGTCCGGTCATGCCGCTGTTACGGCTGTAAATCTTCCATTTTTCATCAAACAGGTTAATGCCGCTGTGTTCCGGATCAAGCACTTCCATATTTGCTTCCCATAAGGAAGAAATGGTTCCGACGTCTTTCCAGTATCCATCGAAATGATAAGCATACATATTTCTCTGGTCTCTTAAAAGATTTGGAATAATATTGTTGCCGAAATCATTTTCAGATGTCGGGTCTTCCTCGTCTTCTACAAGATATTTACGCAGGATATCCCAGTTGAAAATATAAATACCCATAGATGCCAGATTTGACTTCGGCTCCTTTGGTTTTTCCTGAAATTCTACAATCTTGTCATTTTCATCCGCAACCATAAGACCGAACCTGGATGCTTCCTCCCACGGCACTTCCATAACAGCTACACTGAATTCCGCACCCTTTTCTTTATGGAAGCGAAGGAAATCACTATAGTCCTGCTTGCAAATCTGATCGCCTGAAAGAATAATGACATATTTCGGATCGTAACGGTCAATAAACGAAATATTCTGATAAATCGCATTTGCCGTGCCCTTGTACCAGTCAGAGCCGGATGCCTGCTGATACGGCGGAAGTACATGTACGCCGCCATACAGACGGTCTAAATCCCATGGCTGGCCGTTACCGATATATTCATTTAAAATCAGCGGCTGATACTGTGTTAAAATACCTACTGTATCAATTCCTGAGTTTACGCAGTTTGACAGCGGAAAATCAATAATACGGTATTTGCCGCCAAATGGTACTGCAGGTTTTGCCAGCTTCTGGGTCAACGCATAAAGGCGGGAGCCCTGTCCACCGGCAAGAAGCATAGCAATCATTTCTTTACCCATTTTTTATCTCCTTTTCTATCCCTGATTTAGCTTTCGCAGAACGGGTGTATCCGTGATGCTTTCTTAAGCATGGCGCAGATGCACAAATTCTGCTGTCTTCGAAATGCGCCAGATATCGACAATTTTTGTCATGAAATAATCGGATGCATTTCCAATTGTTATCATTGTACATGATTATTGGGATTTTGTAAATAAAATATTGCAATTTTACCAGTTTTTTTATAAAAAGGGGATATCTGCATTCTGCGTCAGCCAGCAGAAAGCGGGACAATGCTAGTTATGCAGCTGTTCTGCTTTTCTGCCCCCGGTAAATCCCAAAAACGGCTGCAGCGGCAATGACAGCTAAAACGAGGATGGCCATAACCGGATAACTGACATGCATGCAGAATACATGGAAGACCTTATAGCCGCCGAACACCTCTTTTATCAAAGTGACATTTGCCAGACCGAAATCTGCAAGTATCCCCAGCTTCTGCGTAACGGTATCGCCCATTGCCGCCAGTCCCACATTCACAAAAAGGACTGCCAGACTTACACCCGCCGTACCCATCTGGCTTTTCATGCGGGAAGAAATAAAGCAGATAATCAGACTATAAACCGCTCCGGTAAAAATGAGCCACGCGGCCCCGGCAGCGGCAAGCTGCCAGACCTTGAACCGGAACGGGGACCGGGCATAAGCAGGAAGGGACTGGATGGCAGCGTCCCAGCCATGGAAACTTCCATAAGGCAGAAAACCAGACAGAAACGCAGCGGCCAGATACAGCACAGTTACTACAATGGAGGCAGCAAGCACGCTCAGTAATTTTGCTGTGACGATTTTCCGCCTGCCGTTCCGGGAACTTAAAATCAGGCTGTCCATGCCGCCAGACTGCTCCGCAGCAAAAACCGGAGCAATTACAAATGTCAGCGGTATAAACAGCAGGAACTGCATCATATGTTCTCCCAGGCTGCTGAACAGATTTTCCCATAGCAGGGTGCTGGCAAACTCCGGCTCGCCCAGTTCTTCCAGCCTCTGCAGAGAATCTGACAGTTCCAGACAGGCAGCGGTATCCTGTTTTCCCTGATTTTCCAGTTCTGCTATCTTTTCCTGCAAAAGGGCAATGCCATAAGGCTCCTCTGCGCTCTCCGGCGGTGTGCCGTTCCAATATTCCTCCACCCGTCCGGCATATGCATGATAATTCACCGCCAGAATAATCTCCGGCTGATCCTTGACACTTCGGGCAATCATCCGCTCGTCCGTGCCGTAGCGGGCACTGATTTCCTGATAGATTTTTTCCGCTTTCTCAGCTTTTTCGCTGTCAAACGGCCCTTCCCAGGCAGCGGCCAGCTCCTCATATCTGCGGCAGCTGTCACTGCTGCCAGTCAGGAACATGGCGGAAGTCAGGCCGGCCACACTGTACAGGACAAGCAGACACAGCAGCAAAATCAAAGTTTTTTTGTTAAGCAGCAGTTTTCGCAGTTCAAATCGAAATAAAGACATAACATCACCTCCCGGGCTTTTCAGGCAAATAATTGAAAAGATACAGGTAAGCATCCTCCAGCGCCGGCACAGCCTGTACCGCCCCGCTGACAGGCTGTGCTTCCTCAATGATACGGACCTCCATGCAGCCGTCTTTTGCCCTGACATTGCTGATGACAGCGTGGTTTTGATAGTTTATAAGCTGCTCTGCGGACATCTCTGCGAGCCAGACCTTTCCCTCCATCATATGGATATATTCTTCACCTGTGTGGATATGCCGGATGACGCCATACTCCATCATCATGATATGTGCAGCAATCTGCTCCACATCGGATACAATATGGGTAGAGAGCAGCACCAGACGATCTTTCGCACAGGCAGAAATAATGTTACGGAATCTGATACGCTCAAAGGGGTCAAGACCGGAAGTTGGTTCATCCAGAATCAAAATCTCAGGGTCATCCAAAAGTGCCTGGGCAATGCCCAGCCTGCGCTGCATCCCGCCGGAATATGCGGTACACTTCCGCTTCAGATCGTCCCACAGGCCGACGCTGTGTGCCAATTCCTCAATCCGTGTTTTTGCTCGGGCTTTTTCCATTCCTTTCAGTGCCGCCGAGTATTCCAGATAATCCCTGCCGGTAAAATCGCTGTAAAAACTGACGTCCTGAGGCAGATAGCCGATTTTCGCCCGGTATTCATCACCCATGGTACGGATGTCTTTTCCGTCATACAAAACGTTCCCTTTAGCAGGACGCTGCACATCAGCGAGTATCCGTATCATGGTGGTCTTTCCTGCTCCATTGGGGCCGAGGAGTCCGTAAACCCCTGTCCCCATGGTTAAAGATATCCCCTTTAGTACCTTTTTGTCCCTGTAATTTTTCGTGATGTTTTCTAATTGTAATTCCATAAGCTACCCCCTCGACGGAGCGCCGCCCCGCATCCCTGCAGCAGCCCTGATAACGGAAAAGTCTGCCCGGTTAAATTTACGGACACACAGCACAAAGAAAAAGCTGCCGATTAAAACTGTAATTACCAGTCCCATCAGGGGCGTTATAACAAATCCGCTAATGGAAAACGCCATGCCCTGTTCCACCAGTTCCTCTGTGGTCAGCGTATGCGCTCCCAGGGCGATATAGCGGAAAATCGAGGTCGTGTAAGTCAGCGGATTCAGGTAAACGACAGGCAGGAGGAAACCGGGTATGACAGTGACGGGGATATACGCGCCGGAAACAAAGGTCAGGGGCATCATAATCATAGAGCTGATGGTCTGAAAGGCTGGAGAATTGCGGGAAACCGTAGCCAAAAACAGACCGATGGCGCTAAATGCCATAGCGGAAACCAGCATTACCGCAGTCAGAAGCAGAATCTGCAAAACATTGACCCTCAGTCCAAGAACAATGCCGCAGATCATGGTAACGGCGCCCTGCAGCGTGGCGATGACTGCCCCTGACAAAATGTGCCCCATAGAAATCTGTGTCCGCGCAACAGGCGCAGCCAGAACCTCTTTCATATAGCCGCTGGAAATGTCAGACAGAATATCAGAGGAATTGTTGACGCTGACCTGGAACACACTCATGATAATCACACCGGAAATCAGGTAATTCATGGGTGCATCCAGGCTGCCCATGGAGGATTTCATCAGGAATGAAAACATCACCAGCATGAACATGGACATAAAGAGCGCCCCGAATACCCGTCCCTTGCTCCTGACATAATTCAGTAAATTTCTTTGTAAAATAGCTGTAACTGGATTCATGATTCTCGAATCTCCTTTCCTGTAATGGCCAGGAACACCTCGTTCAGCGTCCCGTTTTTTACTTCAAAATCTGTGATTTCAGCCCTGTGTGCTGATAAAATTTCTAATGCGTCTGGCGCTTTCCCTGTATGGAAAACCAGCTTATTCCCGTCTCTGCGAAAGGAAACGCCTCGTTCCTGCAATGCAGCCATAAGCGGCCCGGTCTGTGTACAGACAACCTCTGTCTGTGTACCGGTATATTGATGTTTTAAGTTCTCCGGCGTATCGCTGGCAGCAATTTTTCCGTGGTCCATAATGACGATTCTGGAACAAATCTCCGCCTCATCCATATAGTGCGTGGTCAAAAAAATTGTCATATTTTTCTGCTTTTGAAGCCGCTGTATATATTCCCACACACTGGCTCTGGTCTGCGGATCCAGGCCGGTAGCAGGTTCATCTAAAAACAAAACCTTCGGGTCATGTACCAGCCCTCTTGCAATCTCAGCCCGGCGTTTCATGCCGCCGGACAGGCTGCCTGCCACCGCCCGCTTCCACTCCGTAAGCTCCACCAGGTCAAGAGCAAAGCTGATGCGCTCCTGCACCTCGTTCTTTGGCACTTTGTAGAAGCTGCAGTGGTATTTCAGATTTTCTTCCACTGTCATCTGGGTGTCAAGCGTGGATTCCTGAAAGACAATCCCAATGTCCCTGCGCACCAGACTTTGTTCCCTGCAGACATCATGACCGTTGATCATCAGACTGCCCTCCGTTTTGTCCAGAATGGTACACAGCGTATTTATGGTCGTGCTTTTGCCTGCGCCATTGGGGCCAAGGAAAGCAAAAATGCTGCCCTCGTCTACGGTGAAGGAAATGTCGTCCACCGCCGTAAAATCCCCGTATTTTTTAGAGAAATGCTCCACTTGTATAATTTTGTTCATGTTATTACCTCCTAAAAAATTAAGTCCTATGCGGATTACCCGCATAGGACTTATCTCTATAGCATTCTATAGTGCCTCAGCTATGATATTGTTCCATCCTGTATGTTATAAAAATCCTCACCTCCAGATATCTCCCAGTTCAATCAGCCTTGCCTGGATGCGGACATAAGCTTTTGCATCCTCTTCCCCCAAAGACTCCAGCATTTTTGCCACCGAATGAATCATTCCGGTTCGGCGCTCTTCAACCAAAGCCATGCCTTTTTCCGTCAGGCAGACAATGACCTGCCGGCTGTCTGACGGGTCGGGGGTTCGCGTAATCATCTGCTGTCGCTCTAAAGATTTCAGCATGGCCGCAACTCTCGCTGTGGTCAGCATAAGAGCCCTGCTCATATCTTTGGGGTATGCCTGATTTCCATTTGCCGCCAGATAATTTAAGGCTAAAACCTCACCCCTTGCTATCTGGGACATAGTTCGCTCCATCTTGATCTGCGGCGCGGCCGCACGCATATCAATAAGCTGTATCGCCAATTCGGTATAATCCATGAAACACCTCCATTCCTTTTAATATTACTAACTCTATTAGCAATATAGCACAGATTCCTGCTGCTGTCAACGGGAAAAACGAAAAAATATTTACATCGTTACATTTCACAGCATATCACAGCCCTGATTACTGTTTCTTTTTCATATCAGGGCTGATGTGAATCCGGACTGCATCGCCGCAGTATCCTGCTCCCGTAATAAACTGTGCGGCGGTATTATTCAGCATGCTGCGGTTATAAAAGTGAATGTGTCCGGCAAATACTGCTGCAGCGGGGCTGTTTTCTGCAAATACTGCGTCCAGAAGTTTTTTTGTTGTTTTATCCGGCCTGCAGCCTTTTTCTCCAAGGAGAACACGGCATGCTCCGCTTTTGGACAGTCCCCAGACATTATTTGCCAAAACTTCGAGGTCTGAGTCTTTGTACCGGGGCATAAGTGGTACATGCGTGACAAGAATCACAGGCTTCGTTCCTTTCATATAAGGCAGCAGCGCTTCCACTGCCTCTTTGTCAAACTGATTATTTTTATCGGCAATTCCTGCTATCACAAGGTCGTCATATTCATGAATGACATACTGCTTATCTGTTTTCGTCAGATTTTCAAGGCGCGGAAAATACTTCTGATACGCTTTTTTCGAAAAATACTCGCTTCCGTATTCAAAATCATGGTTGCCTGTAACATACAGATACGGTTTATCCAGCCTGTTTATTTCATTCTGCACAAAGTCAATCGAAGCATGCATCGCGGAATCTGTAATATCTCCCGCAAAAATAGTCAGGTCCATGCCATTTTTCACAGACTCTGTAATCAGGTTATGAAACGTGCGGACAGCCTTTTTCCCGCTCTCCTGTTCAAAAGCCGCTTTTCTGGCAGCTGCTTTTTCCATCAGCTGTGCATCCCTTTCATCGCAAAGGCTGATATGCGTATCTGCAATCAGCATAAAATCATATTCATGCGTAACACCCTCAATTTCCAGATACTCCTCATGAATCTGGATGCTTCCCGCCTGGTCAGCCTTTTTTACAGCGCAGAAAAGAACTGCTGCTGCGCACAGCAAAAGCACTGCCTGAATCACTTGTTTCCATTTTCGCATTTTCTGTCAGCCTCCTTCTTTCCTTAAAAACACAATCAATTGAAACCGAATTAGAACTTTACACATCCCCCCTGTTTTGCTATAATCCACATCAGCAGAAATCTTCAGAAAGGACTTTTTATGAACATAACCGGAATCATCGCAGAATACAACCCTTTTCACAACGGGCACGCCCTCCACGCAGACCTTGCCCGGAAAGAAACCGGCGCTGACTATGTGATTGCCGTCATGAGCGGTAATTACACGCAGCGCGGCGCCCCTGCCCTTTCGGACAAATTTACCCGGGCCAGAATGGCGCTTTTATCCGGCATCGACCTCGTAATAGAACTGCCGCCTGTCTGGTCGTGTGCCAGCTCAGAATATTTTGCCAGAGCAGGCATTACGCTTCTTGAACAGCTCGGATGCGTCAGCTGTCTCTGCTATGGCTGCGAAACAAAAGACCCCGCCCTGTTTTCCAGACTATGCAGCATTTTAAACAGGGAACCCCCGCAGTACCAAAAGATTTTAAACGGCTGCCTGAAACAGGGAGCTAGTTATGCTGCTGCCAGAGAAACAGCTCTTTTAGCACTCCTGCCGGACGGTGATAAAAGAGCAGCCTCTGCCGCCCTGAAAAAACCAAATAACATTCTGGCGCTGGAATATCAAAAGGCCGTTTCTGCCATCCGCTCATCCATTGCCCTGCACCCTGTCGCCCGCAGGGACCATGGATACCATTCCCAGACAGTTTCCGGTCATTTTGCATCTGCCTCAGCCATCCGAAAACTCCTTGCCGGGCAGACAGAAGATATCAGCCAGACACTCTCCTTTGTGATGCCCCGTGACGCACTTTATCTTCTGCTAAACTACAAAAGCCAGTATCCGCTTCTTTATGAAAACGACTGTTCCCAGATGCTGCACTACAGTCTTTTAAAAAATGCCGCAGACGGTTTTTCAGACTATGCGGACTGCACGCCTGCCATTTCCAATAAAATCTGTAAAAGTCTAAACGATTATACCAGTTTTACAGAGTTTTGTGCAAGATTAAAATCCAAAAACACAGCATACACACGCATAAGCAGAATCCTTTTGCACATTCTTTTAGATATCCGCCAGAGCGACTATGATTTCTGGCGCCGCCGCTCTTTTCTGCCATACGCAAGAATACTCGGCTTTCGGAAAGAATCCGGCGCCCTGCTGACACATTTAAAAAAGCATTCCTCCCTCCCGCTTCTGACACGGGCTGCGGATGCCGGAAAACTATTATCAGAAGATGGCCTGTCCTTTTTCCAGAAGCATCTGTCCGCAGATTCTGTGTACCGCGCACTTGTGACACAAAAGGGAGGGCGGATTATGAAAAATGAATTCCAGCAGCAGATTGTGGTTGTCCAAAAATAGCATAACCTGCGTTACGTGCCCTGCTGTTTTGCTAAGAATGCTTTTACAGCCAGACCGTTTTTTCCCCATCTGACCCGTATCTGCCCGGAATGCATGGTATAGTATACACGGCTCCCGCACTGCTGCATATGCTCCACTGCTTCCTTTCCCGGATGTCCGTATTCATTCTCTTTCGAACAGGAAATCAGAGAAATATCCGGGCTTAGGCGGCTTAACAGCTCCAGCGAATTCGAATGCTTTGACCCATGGTGAGCCGCTTTATACAGCACGGTCTTAGACAGTCCTTTGTCTTTCAGCAGCTTCTGCTCTTCCTTTAACGAAATATCCCCTGGAAAAAATGCTGAAAATCCGCAGTCTTCATACAGCAGCACCAGGCTTTGCGCATTCCGGTCATTCGCTGCATCTGTTTCGTCCGGCGCAAGTGCGCGAAACGAAGCATTCTGCCCGCTGAGTATATCTCCTTTTGCCAGAAAACCTGTCTGAATCTGCCATTCTGCAAGCTTTTTCAGCAGCGTTTCATATGCCTCGTCTTTTAACACGCCCTTTGCAAAAATAACCCGGCCAATCCGGTACCCGCTGTCCGCGGCTTCCTTCAGTCCGCTGATATGGTCCTGGTCCAGGTGCGATACAAACCAGTAATCAATCTCAGCCACGCCCCGGGATTTTAAAAACGGTACAATCCGGTAAGTCCCCGCCTGTTTCACATCATTGCTGCCCCCGTCAATAAAAACATCTGTCCCGTCGCTTGTGCGGATATAAATACCGTCCCCCTGCCCCACATCCAATACCGTAACCTCTGCCGGTCTTTGAAGCGGGAAAAACAAAATACTTATACATATACAAAAACCTGCTGTGATAACTGCTTTCTGTTTCCGCTGCCAGTTCCGTCCGGATGCCTTCTTTTTCCTGCCTATTCCTCTGAATGTTCCTGCTTCTTTTCTATCTGATTTTGTTTCAGACTTTCCATCGGATTTTCTGTCTGATTTTCCATCGGATTTTCTATCAGACTTTTTATCGGAAGGCATACATACCGCCATCTGCGCACATCCGGCAAGAATCAGATAATAAGCAGCCATCTGCCACACTTCCAGCCGTCCGGTCACGCGGACTGCGCCCGGCAGTTTTAAAAACAGCTCCCCGGCCTTTGAAAAATATGCTAACACAGCGGTGCATACAAAAAGCATGGCTTTTGCAGGCATCCAGCCGAAGGCCAGAAGGCCTGCCAGTCCCCCGGAAAGTCCCAGAATCAGCACCGCTGCCATAAACGGGAGTACAAATAAGTTCAAAAGAACCGAATAGACCGGAATTTCATAATAATACCAGGCCGTAAGCGGAAGTGTCAGCGCCTGAATCGAAAGACTGACCAGCACCGTTTCTGTGAGCCTGTATTTCGGGCTGAAAATCCGGCAGATTTCTTTTCCGAGCAAAACCCCGGCCACTGCGGCAAAGGAAAACTGAAACCCGGCCAGAAACAAAACCCTTGGGTTTTGCAGCAGAATCCATGCCCCGGCTGCCGCAAGCGCGCTCATGCTGTCATACGCCCGCCCGCAGCAGGCGGCTCCCAGATATATGCCGAACATCAGAACCGCCCGCACCGCCGACGTTCCCATGCCTGTCATAAGGCCAAAGGCCAGCAGAAGTCCCATGGATACCGCCGATGAGACCGGATAGGAGGCTCCCGTTTTTCGCAGTATGCCGCACACCGCTGCGCCAAGCACAGAGATATGAAGCCCGGAAATCGCCAGGATATGTGCGATTCCGCTCTGTCTGTACAGTTCCTTCGTTTCAGCAAAAAGCTGGGATTTTTCGCCTAACAGCATTGCTGCAAGCGCCCCTGCCTCCTTTTGCGGCATTGCTTTCCGGTATACCGCCGACAGCTTCTGCTGCACGCCGTACAAAAACTCACGCATTCTGTCCGCATGCGTATCTTTGACCTGATACGATGCGTCATCTGCATAAAATTTCAGAGAATACCCCTGGTTCTGATAATAGGCACGCTCATCAAAATTTCCGTCGTTGCGCGCTTCCCTGAATAATATGATATTTCCTTCTACGATTATGGTATTTCCGATTACCGGTTCTCCGGCATCCAGACTGAGATATAAGATAATATTTCCACAGGAACGAATCTCCTGTTCTGTTTTCAGATAACTGTCCGTCAGACAGACAGTCCATTGAATATTCTGACTTTCTGTTTCCTTTTGTTTCTTTTGTATAATCCGGCCCTGAACCGCTGCCGCCTCACCGTCTTTGATTCCCTGCAGCTGATATCCGGTTTCTGCCGATACCTGCCACATTCGTACCGCTGCCGCTGCAAATGCCGCAAGCAGTATACAGGCCTTTCGAAGCCTCTTTTTCCTGACAGGCTCCCGGCTTACAAAAAACACCGTCAGCACAGCCGCCGCTGCCGCTGCAGGAACCGTCAGCACAGTGCCCGCGCGCTGCAGTCCGTCCAGGCGCCATAAAATAATGCCCTTCGCCGCCAGTATCCCCGTCACAGACAAAATAACCGCCTGAAAGAGATGTCTTTTTAACACCTTTATTCATTCCCCCTTTTCTTTTGCCTTTATCTGCGGACCTTTCCCAGGCTGCACAGACATCTTAGCCGCGTTTCGGCAGCCTGATTTTAGTGTCCGCCTTTTTCTTCCTTCACATCCCTGACAATCACAGAGCTTCCCTGCGCTTCGTTTACCAGGCTGTAATCCGCCTGATACATATTAGAAAGCTCATAATCCTCCCGGTAAGTACCGCTTGTATCCCCGTTCACCGATATCTGTACCTGCTCAATATTTCCAAGGGAGGCTAAAGAGTCCACAATCGAATAAATAACTACGGGCTCTAATATTTCATAATTCTGATTTTTAAAATTTTCATCCAGGTTTACATAACAGGAGCCATCCACAACCGCCACATTAATCAGCTTGGTTTCTTCCGGGATTGTTTTTCGGGCTTCCGTGCTCTTCGGCCCGGTAATCAGATGTTCCATCACCAGCTTTTCCATCGAAATATTACTGTTATAATATACCTCCTGGGTTTCTTTTAACAGGCCGTCCCCGGATTCATTGGAGAAAAACAGGTCAATTGTAGCATGCTGAAAGGAATTAATCTGTTCTCCCGGATTTTCCACAAAAGAATCAATTGTCATCCTGCCAGCCTCTTCTCCTTTGCTGTCTTTTAACGGCTCTCCTTTTACAAAAAAGCTGACGCTTTCAATTCCGTCAATCTGCGTCATCGTCTTTACGACTGCCAGACGGCATAAAATCTCCGTAATCGGGTCAAGCTTATTATAAGAACTGCTGAAATCCAGTTTCAGGCAGTCCTGTTCGACTTCCCAGGACAGAATGCTGACCCCTTCGGGAATCGCTTTGACATAATCTACCGTGTCCGTATCCATAGAAAGGCGGTCTAAAAATTCCTGTATCAGCCCGTCCACAGATTCATTCTCCGGCTCATAACCAGTCTGTACGGTCTGTGTCTGTCCGTTGTCTACATAACTGATATAGTATTCATACTCCTTGTTCCCGGAACCGCAGCCGCCTAAAGAAGCCGCCGCTATCCATACAGCTGCTGATAACACCGCCGCTCTTTTGCCCAGCTGATTTTTCATTCTGTCTCCTTTCTTAAGAACTGCCCTGTGACAGAAACCGGAAGCTTTATCCGGCAGAATTTCCCGCAGTTCTCAGACTCTGAAGCTTCCTCCTGCAGAACTTCCCGCAGTCCTCAGACAATGTAATTCAGCGGAATGCGCACATTAAAAATCGTGCCCTCCCCTTCTGTGCTGAATGCCTTAATCGCGCCGCGGTGCATCAGCACAACGCTTCTTGTAATTGCAAGTCCCAGTCCTGTGCCGCCGATTTCTTTCGAGTGGGATTTATCCACCCGGTAAAACCGTTCAAAGATACGGTCTAACGATTCTTCCGGTATGCCCATTCCATTGTCTTCTACTTTGATATAGAAAAACTGATGGTCCGCATTCAGCGATACATGTACCCAGCCGTTTTCTGCATTGTATTTAATACCGTTTTCCACCAGATTCGAAATCGCAAGTGTCAGCTTCACTTCGTCAACTTCTGCCGTAACCGGACGGAAGCTTTCCAAAACCAGCTCGACATGTTTTTTCTGCGCAATCGGGCGCAGACGCTTTAAAATCAGCTCCAAAAGCTCATTGATATTCAGCGACGCAATATTCAGGCTGTCCGCGGATTTATCCATTTTTACAAGCGACAGCAAATCGGTGATGATTTTATTTTCACGGTCTATTTCGTTTGTAATATCCTGCATAAATTCCTTATACAGTTCTAACGGCGCATTTTCCTGCATATTTAAAGAATCCGCCAGCACTTTCATCGATGTAAGCGGCGTCTTTAACTCATGAGAGACATTTGATACAAATTCCTGTCTGGAATCGTCAAGTACCTTCATGCGTCCGAGCAGCTCATTTGTACGCTCGCATATCAGCTCCGTTTCCGAATAAGAATGAATCATCAGCTCCTCACTGCCATAGCCTGCCTGGATTTCATCAATGGATTTTGACAGCTGGATAAACGGCTGCGCCATTTTGGAAGAAATCAAAACCGCCAGCACCACACAGGCAAATCCGGCCGTCAGCGATACAATAAATCCAATCTGCGTCAGATAAGCAATATGCGTCTGCGTTACATCCGTAGATACGCTTACTAAAATCACGCCTGTCACCTCGTCTAAGAGCGTCTGGCGGACCGGCACAGCGATTTCTATAAATCCGTTCACCGGGTCATATTTCGTAACATCATTCCCCTGGACACATTTTACAACTTCCTCGGATATAATAATTTTGTCACTGTCAATGTCAAAGGTATCCTTATGAATACGGAATGCCCGGTCAATCACCAGGATTCTGCCGTCATAAATATTTGTCAGCTGTTCAAACTGCTTGTTGATAACCTCGTTTGTATTATCTTCCAGATACCCGTGCGCCGCTACCTGGTCTGCTAAAATCTTAGACTGGGACAAAATATCAACCGTCCTTACATCAATCGCCCGTTTCTTATAGCCGCGGATGACAAAAAACTGCATAAAAAGCATCGGTGCGATTCCAAACAGCAAAAGCACAAGCAGAAGGCGGAATTTCAGGCTCTTTAAATAATCCCATAGTTTCTTTTTTCTTTTCATTATAACTCCAGTCAGCTATGGTAATAATACCCGACTCCCCATTTGGTATGCACATATTTCGGTTCACTCGGATTTTTCTCTATCTTTTCCCTCATGCGCCTCACATGCACATCCACAGTCCTTACATCTCCCGGATAATCAGCGCCCCATACAAGATTCAGCAGTTTTTCGCGGCCATAGACTTTGTTTGGATTTCTTACTAACAGCTCTAACAGTTCAAATTCCTTGCCTGTTAAATTTACCTCCCGCTCCTGAATAAAGAGCCTCCGGCTTTCACAGTCAAGGCGCAGGTCCCCGTCCTCTATCATGTGCATCCGCTCTTCCACGACCTTTTTCTTGCCGGTTCTGCGCATAATGGCCTTGATTCTTGCTTTTACCTCCAGAATGTTAAACGGCTTTGTAATATAATCATCCGCGCCGTATTCTAAGCCTAAGATTTTATCCATATCATCGCCTTTTGCAGTCAGCATGACTATCGGAACATCCGAAAACTCCCTGACCCGCTGACAGACCTCCATCCCGTCTATTTTAGGCAGCATTAAGTCTAACAGAATCATATCGTAAGAGCCGGCATTCGCTTTCTGCAAAGCCTCCTCTCCGTCATAAGCACAGTCTACTTCCATGCCATCCTGTTCCAGACTAAACCGGATTCCTTTTACTATCAGCTTTTCATCGTCAACAACCAGAACCTTCTTTGCCATGCTAACCTCCATTGCCATTCATGCTATCGTATCACTTTGATTTTATCCTGAATCTTCGCATACACGCCTTCTCCGATGCCGCTCACGTTCATAATCTCTTCCGGTGCCCCAAATCCGCCGCTGCTTTCCCGGTAAGCAATAATATTCGCAGCCTTCGCCTGACCGATGCCGTTAAGCGTCATAAGCTCAGCCTCCGATGCCGTATTAATATCAATCAGGCCGTCCTGCGGCTCCTTCCGGTGCATGGCAGCTTCTCCTGTCTGTTCGCAAAGCCCGGTTTCCCCTGTCTGTTCGCAAAGCCTGGCATGTTCCTTTTTCGTCAGCACCTCAATCATATCCCCGTCCTGAATCTGCTCAGCCTGATTGATACCCTTGCTGTATGCATCCCCGCGCAGTCCCCCGGCAAGCGCAATCGCCTCGTAAACACGGCTGCCCTTAGCTAACTCAAACACACCCGGCTGATTCACGGCACCACAGACATAGACAAAACAGATACCGCTGTCTGTTTTCTCATCTGATTCACCGTTATCATCGAAAACGGTCTGTCCGTCCAAAGCATCCTGCCCCGCGTTTTCCTTATCTGTCCTGGTTTCCTCCGTCTGCTCTTTTGCTTCCAGATACATCGAAGCGCTGGATTTCGCAGCACATCCGCCTGCGCTCAGGCAGACAAATGCCCATATAAATAACATGTATGCTGTTTTGTTTAATTTATTCATTTGCATTCTCCTTTTCCTTTACTGATATTTATGGAAAAGAAGTTCCTCAATGCCTATCATTACTATTTTATCGGAATTATCCGGGCATTTCAATAGGATTTATAAATTATTCTATAAAAACTTGCAAAAGAAAACAAAACTTGCCATTTGAAATTCTATGTGGAGTCTGAAACAAGAAACTGGGAAGTTTTTTATAAAGACAAATTACTGGTGGAAGCTGTGGTATGAACGATTTGCTGTGTCTAATATGGGGAATCTGGGTATGCGTTATTTTTTTTGGGGGGGGAGGAGACGCCGGGCGGAGAAATGTTTTCCTTCGGATACTCCGCTTCCAAAAAGCAGGAA
>CANDJC010000104.1 GCA_947384955.1 uncultured Eubacterium sp.
TAACATTCTGGAGCAGCCGCAGGAAGACCGCGCAAATCCCCTCTCCCGGCGTCCGGGCATCCACTCCCTCTTTTACCTGAACCGCAGCCCCTAATTAAGGCAAAAATGATTAAGAAAAAATAATTAAGAAGGAAAGAGCATGAAAAAAGAAAATACTGCTGCAGGCAATCTGATTAGCGAAAGCCTGCAGGATGAAACAAATAAAAATATAATCAAAAAAGAAGCACAGTCCCTGATGCGCCAGCTGACCTTAGATGAAAAAATCAGCATGATTCACGGTGCAGAATTATTCCGCACCGCTCCCGTAGAAAGGCTTGGAATTCCGGCGCTTGTCATGTCCGACGGTCCGATGGGAGTCCGTCAGGAATTTGAGCCGGACAGCTGGAAATGTGTGGGAAATCATGATGATTATGTGACGTACCTTCCCTGCAACAGCGCGCTGGCAGCCACCTGGAACAGGGAGCTTGCGAAGGCCGCGGGAGGAGTGCTTGGGGCAGAAGCAAGAGGGCGCGGCAAGGATGTGATTTTGGGACCCGGCGTGAATATCAAACGCAGTCCCTTATGCGGGCGTAATTTTGAATATTTCAGCGAAGACCCGTTTCTGACAAAGGAGATGGCAGTCCCTTATATCCTGGGTGTGCAGAACTGGGATGTGGCTGCCTGCGTCAAGCATTTTGCCGCGAATAATCAGGAAACACAGAGGCTGTGGGTTGATGTAAAAATAGATGAAAAAGCGCTGCGCGAAATCTATCTGCCGGTATTTTATGAGGCGGTTACAAAAGGAAACTGTTATACCGTGATGGCGGCATATAACAAAATATACGGGGAGCACTGCTGCCAGAGCGATTTTCTGCTAAATCAGATACTTAGAAAAGAGTGGGGGTATGACGGAGCTGTCATTTCCGACTGGGGCGGCGTGCATGATTCAAAAAGAGCCGCACAGTCCGAACTGGACATTGAGATGTCAGTTACCAGCAATTTTGACGAATACTTTATGGCAGAGCCTTTGAAAAAACTGGTGGAAGAAGGAACGGTCAGTGAGGATGTGATTGACGAAAAAGTCACCCGGATTCTGATGCTGATGAAACGGCTGCATATGCTGGACGGAGAGCGAAAGAGCGGTACTTATAATGCACCGTCTCACCGTCAGACAGCGCTTGACGCCGCGCGGGAATCTGTCGTACTATTAAAAAATACCAAAGGAAAACTGCCTCTGTCCCCTAAAAAGACAAAAGAAATTTTAATCATCGGTGAAAATGCGGATTTACAGCACGCACCGGGCGGCGGAAGCGCGGAAATCAAAGCCTTGTATGAAATTACGCCGCTGATGGGCATTCAGATGCTTCTGGGAGGAAACGCAGAGGTATCTTATGTCAGAGGATACTGTCAGGACCCGAAGGCAGAAAATGCAGATACAAACTGGCAGGAAACCAGCCTGGAAAACGGAGGCGGAACGTCATCCGGTGCAGGCTGCCAGGATGAAGCGCTGGCATATCATAGAAAACAGCTGCGTGAAGAAGCCGTACGGAAAGCAAAAGAATTTTCCAGTGTTATTTTTGTCGGCGGACTGAATCACGAACAGGACTGCGAAGGCAATGACCGTGCAGACATGAAGCTTCCATATGAACAGGATACCCTGATTGAACAGCTGCTTGAAGCAAACCCGGAAACTATTATTGTGCTGACTGGCGGAAGCCCGGTGGAAATGTCCCGGTGGATAGACCGCGCAGACAGCCTGGTATGGGGCTGGTACGCCGGAATGGAGGGCGGCAGGGCACTTGCTGAGGTGCTGTTTGGAAGCGTGAATCCGTCTGGAAAGCTGCCGGAGAGCTTTTATAAAATGCATACAGACTGCTCTGCTCACGCATGGGGAAATTTTGCACAGAAAGAAACAGCCGATTATGCGGAAGGGGTTTTTGTCGGTTACCGTTATCTGGATACCTTTCATATAGAGCCGCAGTTTTGCTTTGGACACGGACTGTCCTATACTTCCTTTACATATCAGAATGCGGTTCTTCGGAAAGAAAACGGGAGAGCTTATGCGGAATGCCGGATTACAAACACCGGGACAATGGCAGGGAAAGAAACCGTACAGGTATATCTGGCTAAGCCGGGTCTGGGACAGACGGACTGCGGCGATTCGGCAGACGGGGAGGCAGTATGGCAGGAAGGCGCGGAGCGGATGGAGGAACCGGTGCAGCAGTTAAAGGGATTTGAGAAAGTGTTTTTGATGCCTCAGGAAAGCAGGTGTGTGCGAGTTGAAATCGAGGATTACCGGGAGGGTATGGAGGTGAGGATTGGGAGCTCATCAAGGGATATCCGGGTGTGTGTCTGTCAGGAGGTGTAGAGGAGGTTTTTGCTTTGAGGATTCAGGATGAGTGATACTGGGTGAAGGTTTCAGGAAGATTCAGGCTGAGGGGAAAGTGGCAGCGGAAATTATCTGGGAGAGGATTTCAGGGGATTCAGGCTGAGGAGAAAGCGGCTGCGGAAATTATTTGGAGAGGGGGACGCTGGATGGAGAAATTTTTTCCTTCTGATGTTCCGCTTCCAAAAAGCAGGAAGTTCTAAGTTTTCTGCGCAAGGGCTGTGGCAGCGGACGGACCGGCGCCTGACACCCGATAAAGCGGGGTGGGCCCTGCCCTGGCGTTTTTGGGTGGATATAGGCTATGGCATTGGCAGGCGCCTTTTGGGGCTTCAAGGTTCTATAGGACAGCAGACTGTGAGCCCCAAATCCTGGTTGCTGAGCAGAAAACTAAGAACTTCCAGCTTTTTTCCAGAGTCGCATCAGAAGGAAAAAATTTCTCCATCCAGCTGTTTTTTGGCAGAATTTAATTAGAAAAAATTTAGGGGCTTGAAAATCTTATATGAACAGACAGGCTTTCTGTTTGAAAAATATGTATGAACAGACAGCTTTCTGTTTGAAAAATGTATATGAACAGACAGGCCTTCTGCTTGAAAGATAAATATGAACAGACAGGCCTTTTGCTTGAAAGATAAATATGAACAGACAGCCTTTAGTCCTTAAGTATTAAAATTGAATATACCAGTTTACAAGTTTTTGATTTGATACGAGATACAGATTAAATAAAAGCAAATATATACAAGAAATAGTATTGATTATTACAAAAATATATCGTAATCTAAAAAACAGTAAACTGGTGAAATTGGATATATAAAATAAAGTATTTGCAAGCTGGAGAGTTGATTCATATAATCAGCAATTGTGTGAGGAGACTTTATACAAATCATACAGAATTTTATCCAGATAAACACATGCTTTACAATAACAGCTTAGCACAGTTTAGCCTCAAATCAATAACTTACAGCCAGTCAGGAAAATGAAATTCAGCCACAGTCAGCCGGAGGGGGAGCTGTTTCCTTTGGGATGTGACTCTGGAGAAAAGCTAGAACTTCTTAACTTTCTGCCCAGTAACCAGGATTTGGGGCTCACAGTCTGCTGTCTTATAGAACCTTGAAGCCCCAAAAGGCGCCTGCCAACGCCATAACCTATATCCACCCAAAAACTCTAGGGCATCAGGCGCCGGTCCGTCCGCTGTCACAACCCTTGCGCAGAAAGTTTAGAAGTTCTTGCTTTTCGGAAGCGGAACATCCCAAAGGAAACAGCTCCCCCTCCGGCGTCCGTGCAGCAGCTCATATCCGCCCGGCAGCATTACTCAAAGGAAACCTCCAAAGAAACACTCCTCCCTCCGGCACCCAGACTGCATTCTCAGCATTCCGCAGTCAGTAACATGTAATATTAAAAAAGGGGAAAAATATGGCATACGGAAAAAACATAAATAAAATTTTATATGGCGGCGACTACAACCCGGAACAATGGCCCCCGGAAATCTGGCAGGAAGATATGCGCCTGATGAAAAAAGCGCATATCAGCATTGTGACCTTAAACACATTCAGCTGGGCCGCGCTCCAGCCCTCCGAAGATGTATACTGCTTTGATACCTTAGACCGGATTATGGAGCTTGTAAAGGAAAACGGGCTTAAAGTATGCATGGCGACTTCAACCGGGGCACATCCGGCATGGATGGCAAAAAGGCACCCGGATATTCTGCGTACAGAATCAGATGGAAAGAAACGCAGATTCGGCGGGCGTCATAATTCCTGTCCGAACAGTCCGTCCTACAGGCATTACGCGGCAAAGCTGGCGGGGAAGCTGGCGGAACGGTACCGGGATTTTGATAATATTGCGGCATGGCATGTTTCGAATGAATTTGGCGGGGAATGTTACTGCGAAAACTGTGAGAAGGCGTTTCAGGCGTGGCTGAAGGAGCGGTTCGGCACGATAGCGGAATTAAACAGGGTATTTGATACATCGTTTTGGGGTCATACGTTTTATGACTGGGATGAAGTGGTGCTTCCGGACCTTCGCAGCGAGCATTTTATTGCGGATGGCAGGGAGCGGACGATGTTTCAGGGGATTACGCTGGAATACCGAAGGTTTATGTCGCAGAGCATGCTGGACTGTTTCCGGCTGGAATATCAGGAGATTAAAAAATTTATGCCGGACGTGCCGGTTACGACGAATCTGATGGGGTTTTATAAGCCGCTGAATTATCAGAAATGGGCAAAGGAAATGGATTTTGTTTCCTGGGACAGCTATCCGGCGCCTTCCGATACGCCGGCGCAGACGGCCATGCAGCATGATTTTATGCGCGGCATTAAAAATCAGGAATCTTTTGTGCTGATGGAACAGACGCCGAGTGTGACGAACTGGCAGCCTTATAATAAATTAAAGCGTCCGGGGCAGATGCGGCTGTTAAGCTATCAGGCGGCTGCGCACGGGGCGGATGCCATTCAGTTTTTCCAGATACGGCGCTCTGTCGGGGCGTGTGAAAAATTTCACGGGGCTGTGATTGACCATGCGGGAAGAGATGACACGAGGGTTTTTCGGGAAACGGCAGCGCTCGGGGAAGAGTTAGAGCGGCTGGGAGATGTGTTTTTGGAAGGCCGCACGCCGGCTGAGACAGCGGTTTTGTTTGACTGGGATAACTGGCAGGCGCTGGAGAATTCTGCGGGGCCTAGTATTCTTATGAATTATATGGATGCGGTGACGGATTATTATACGGCAGTTTTCGAATTAAATGTTCCGGCGGATATCATAGGTGCAGACGATACGTTTGATTCTTATAAAGTATTAATCGCGCCGCTTCTATATATGACAAAGGCAGGGTTAGATGATAAAATCAGAAGCTTTGTGAACCGCGGGGGTATTTTTATTACGACATATTTCAGCGGCATTGCGGATGAGCATGATTTGGTTATTCCGGGAGGATATCCTGGGAATCTGAAAGATATTCTGGGTATCTGGGTGGAAGAAAACGATGCGCTGCCGGAAGGGGAGGAAAACTGTTTTATTTATAAAGGAAAGATGTATCCGGCCAGGATTCTGTGTGATTTGATGCATTTGCAGGGCGCGCAGGCTCTGAGCGTTTATGAAGAGGATTTTTATCAGAACACGCCGGTTATTACGAAAAACCAGTATGGAAAAGGGTGCGCATATTATGTCGGAACCCGCTCGAATCAGGAATTTTACAGCAGTTTTATGGAGGATATTTTTAAGGAAGCAGGCGCTGCGAAAACGATGGTGACGCCAAAGGGAGTCGAGGCGGCCGTGCGGGTGAAAGATGACAGGGAAATTTTGTTTTTGCTTAATCACAATGCAGGGAAGGAAAGCGTGGTGATGAACCATGATTATATGGATTTATTAAACGGAACCGAATATCCGGCAGGGGCTCTGGCAGAACTGAATGGCAGGGATGTGCTGATTCTGCAAAAGCTTTTTAGATTGACAAACATACCAATAGTATGATAATCTGTATTCATACGATTCGTATGTAAAGGAGGTGCATGAGCCATGGCAAGGAATAAGCACCCGGAAGAAACTGTGAACTTAATCCTGGATGTTGCTTTCCAGCGTTTTATGGAAAAAGGATATGAACATACTTCGATTCAGGATATGATTAATCATTTAGGCGGTCTTAGCAAAGGCGCCATTTATCATCATTTTAAATCAAAGGAGGATATTTTAGAAGCCGTAATCGAAAGGATGACGGCGGAATCCAACCAGAAGCTTGCTGCAATTCGCGACAGCAAAGTCCTGAGCGGCAGAGAAAAGCTGAAAAAAATTTTTAAGGAATCCATCGCCCGCCCGGTACAGAACGATATTTTTACGGCAGCGCCGGATTTTCATAAAAATCCGAAACTGCTTTTCAGCCTTTTGCATGACACGATAGAAGAGGCGGTGCCGCAGTACATTGTACCGATTATAGAGCAGGGAATTTCGGACGGTTCTATCGTAACAGATTATCCGAAACAGTTAGCCGAACTGATTCTGCTCGCGGCAAATGTCTGGATGAATCCTATGATATTTGACAGCTCCGTGGAAGAATCCTGCTGTAAGTTTATGGTATTTGGCCAGATGCTGCAAGGCTTCGGGCTGGATATCATCGATGATGAAATGTTAGAAAGAATCAAGGAGCTGACGGCTATTTATCAAGCGAACAAATGTTAGAAAGAATCAAAGAGCTGACGGCTATTTATCAAGCGGACAAATGTTAGAAAGAATCAAAGAGCTGTGGCTATTTATCAAGCGAACAAATATTAAAAGGAATCAGGAAGCTGACGGTCATTTGTCAGGAAAACAAATAATAGGAATAAGAAATCTGCCCTGGCTGTATGGGCAGATTCATTTGAACTAAATACATACCAACGTTCGGTATTATAATAAAAAGGAGGTTTTGCAATGAATCAGAAATTATTTTCCAAAGATTTTACACTGGTTGTCATTGGACAGATTATATCCTTATTCGGCAATGCCACAATCCGGTTTGCGCTGCCGCTATATCTGTTAAATCTGACGGGTTCTTCGGCGCTTTATGGGGCCGTTACCGCGTGCGCTTTTATTCCGGCTGTTCTTCTTTCGCCCGCCGGCGGCATGATTGCAGACAGGGTGAATAAAAGAAATGTAATGGTAATTCTGGATTTTTTTACGGCAGCAGTCATTGCCGCCTTTGCCGTGCTGATGGGCAGGGTAAATCTGATTTTTCTTCTGACGGTTACGCTGATGCTTTTATACGGGATTGCGGGTGCGTATCAGCCATCCGTACAGGCAGCTATCCCGGCGCTGGTCAGTCAGCAGCATTTTATGGCGGCAAATTCTATCATTAATACCGTCAGCTCGTTTGCGTCTCTGACAGGCCCTGTGCTTGGAGGCATTTTATACAGCGCTTATGGATTAGAGCCTGTATTATGGGTCTGTGCGGCGTGCTTTCTGATGTCTGCGGTTATGGAACTATTTATTCAGATACCGTTTCAGAAACAGGCGCAGCACGGGGGCATTTTAAAGACAGCCAGAACGGATTTTGCACAGAGCGTCTGCTTTATCCGAAAAGAGAAGCCTGTAATCGGAAAAACGGTTCTTGCAGTCTGCGGAATCAATTTGTTTCTTTCGGCAATGATTCTGGTTGCACTGCCATATCTGATTACAGAGGTACTGGATTTGAAAGCGGCGCAGGCAAACAGGCTTTATGGCTATGCGCAGGGAGCGCTGGCAGCAGGAGGACTTTTAGGCGGAATCTGTGCCGGGATTTTTGCAAAAAAACTGTCTGTTCAAAAATCAGGCAGCCTGGTCATAGCCAGTTCCTTATGTGTATTTCCAGCCGGCGCCTGCCTGATGCTGTCTTCGTCCGGGATGTTAAATTATACTGCATTAACCGTGTGCTTTTCGGTTATTATGGTGTTTTCCACGATTTTCACCGTACAGATGATATCATTTATCCAGACGGAAACGCCGCAGCATCTGATTGGAAAGGTGATTGCAGTTGTGCTTACGATTGCGATGTGCGCGCAGCCGCTGGGAAATGCGCTTTACGGGGTATTGTTTGAAGCCTGTAAGGGATTTGAATATGTGCCTGTGCTGTTTTCCGGGACCGTGTCGCTTTTGATTGCCGTAAAAATCCGCGCAATTTTTCAAAAATAAAAAATATCTGTGAAAGGAAGCTTCCTGTATGTTATGATATAGGTACAGCTTCCTTTTATATAAGGAAAGAAAAGTGAGGTATCAGTATGACATACATATACCGCTATCAGTCTCCCATTGGGGATATGACAGCATTTAGTGACGGGACAGCGTTAACCGCCCTGCATTTTAACGGGCAGAAATATTCTTCCGGTCTTTTAAATGAGGAATATGAGGAGAAAATGCTGCCTGTGTTTGAACAGACCAGGCGCTGGCTGGATTTATATTTTGACAGGAAGGTGCCGGATTTTATGCCGCGGATTTTCTTAAGCGGGACGCAGTTTCGCATGGAAGTGTGGGATATTTTGTCTAAAATCCCGTATGGACGTACGATTACATACGGAGATATCGCAAAACAGATTGCCAGGCAGCGGGGAATTGCACGGATGTCGGCCCAGGCAGCGGGGCAGGCAGTGGGACATAATCCGGTCGCTATTCTGATTCCGTGTCACAGGGTTGTCGGGACAGGGGGGAAGCTGACGGGGTATGCGGGCGGGCTGGATAAGAAAAAGGCGCTGCTGGAGCTGGAAGGGATTTGAAGAACAGGGGAGGGATGCGGCCCCAGAATATAAGATTCCCACGCACAATATATTGACTTTTCAAAAAATAATGATACAATATATGGTACTGATTCAAATGCAAGTCAAGCAGTCAGAGTCTAAACGCTGTCAAAAGGAGCATGAAATGAAAATTACGAAAAGAAATGGTACAGAAGTACAGTTTGACCAGTCCAAAATCGCAGATGCTGTCTGTGCAGCCAACAAAGAAGTAGACCCGATTTACCGATTAAACGAATACCAGATACAGGCCATTGCCAAATCGGTAGAAAAGAAATTAAGTTCCATGACGCATATCGCGCATGTAGAAGACATCCAGAACATGGTAGAGACAGGAATCATGGAAATGCGCGGATACGAAGTGGCACAGAAGTATGTCCGCTACCGTTATAAAAGGGAATTAACGCGAAAATCCAATACAACCGATAACGGCATTCTTGCTTTGATTGAGCATTTGAATGAAGATATCAACCAGGAAAATTCCAACAAGAATCCGGTCATCAATTCTACCCAGCGCGATTATATGGCCGGAGAGGTAAGCAAGGATTTAACGGAGCGGATTCTGCTGCCGGAGGAGATTACAAGGGCTCATGAAGAGGGAGTGATTCATTTTCATGACGCGGATTATTTTGCCCAGAAGGAGCACAACTGTGACCTGATTAACTTAGACGACATGCTGCAGAACGGTACGGTCATCAGTGAAACGCTAATCGAAAAACCGCACAGCTTTTTTACAGCCTGCAATGTCACCACGCAGATTGTCGCCCAGGTTGCGAGCAATCAGTACGGCGGGCAGACATTTACGCTGTCGCATCTTGCTCCGTTTGTGGAAATCAGCAGGCAGAAAATCCGTGCGTCCGTCATAGAAGAACGCAGAGAATCCGGGGATTCACTGGATGAAAAGATTATAGAAAGAGTTGTAAAAAAACGCCTGAAAGCGGAAGTGCGAAACGGCGTGCAGACGATTCAGTACCAGCTGATTACGCTGATGACATGTAACGGGCAGGCACCGTTTGTGACGGTATTTATGTATTTAGACGAGGTACCGGAGGGGCAGCTGCGTGACGATCTGGCTATGATGATTGAAGAGGTGCTGCTTCAGCGCATGCAGGGCGTGAAAAATGAAAAGGGCATCTGGATTACGCCTGCCTTTCCGAAGCTGATTTATGTACTGGATGAAGATAATATTACGGAGGACTCGAAATACTGGTATTTAACGGAATTAGCGGCAAAATGTACGGCGAAGCGCATGGTGCCGGACTATATTTCTGCAAAGGTCATGCGCGAACTGAAAAAAGGAGATGTCTATCCCTGCATGGGATGCCGCTCTTTCCCGACGGTGGAGGATAACCAGCGCAATGCGGACGGAAGCCGCAAATATTACGGCAGGTTTAATCAGGGCGTCGTGACGCTGAATTTAGTCGATGCCGCCTGTTCTTCTTACGGGGATATGGACCGGTTCTGGGAAATTCTGGAAGAAAGGCTGGAGCTGTGCCACCGCGCGTTAAGATGCCGGCATGAGAGGCTGCTTGGCACGGTTTCGGATGTGGCTCCGATTCTATGGCAGCACGGCGCACTGGCCAGGCTGAAAAAAGGAGAAAAAATCGACAGGCTGCTTTATGACGGTTATTCTACCATTTCGCTGGGATACGCCGGATTATGCGAGATGTGTGTGCGCATGATTGGAAAGAGCCATACCTCGGCAGAAGGGCGTGAATTTGCCCTGAAAGTCATGCAGAAGCTGAATGACAAATGCAGCGAATGGAAAGAGGCGGAGCATATCAGCTATTCTGTATACGGAACGCCGATGGAATCCACGACATACCGTTTTGCAAAATGCCTGCAGAAGCGGTTTGGCATTTTAAAAGGCGTGACCGATAAAAATTATATTACAAACAGCTATCACGTTCATGTAACCGAGCAGATTGATGCTTTTTCCAAGCTGAAATTTGAATCGGAATTCCAGAAGCTTTCACCGGGCGGGGCAATCAGCTATGTGGAGGTGCCGGACCTTCAGAAGAATATCGAATCCGTGCTGGCGGTTATGAAAGTGATTTATGACAATATTGTCTACGCAGAGCTGAATACCAAAAGCGATTACTGCGAAAAATGCGGATTTGACGGCGAGATTAAAATTGTTACGGACGATGAAGGCAAGCTCGTATGGGAATGCCCGAACTGCGGCAACAGAGACCAGGACTATCTGTGCGTCGCCAGAAGAACCTGCGGATACATCGGCACGCAGTTCTGGAATCAGGGGCGTACGCAGGAAATCCGGGAACGTGTGCTGCATTTATAAGGAAACAAGGAGAAATGATATGGAGCAGAAGAGCAATATTACACTGATTGGAATGCCCGGTGCCGGGAAAAGCACGGTGGGAGTCGTTCTTGCCAAGGTGCTTGGCTGCCGTTTTATCGACAGCGATTTGGAAATTCAGGAAGCATACGGTGAGCTGCTCCATAATCTGATTCGTATTTATGGTAATGAAAAATTCCTGGAAATGGAAAACCAGGTCAATGCAGCAGTTTCGCCGCAGCGCGCGGTCATCGCTACCGGAGGAAGCGCCGTCTATGGAAAAGAAGCAATGGAGCATCTGCGGGAAATATCGGCGGTTGTCTATTTAAAGCTGTCCTATGAAAGCCTGAAACAGCGTCTTGGAGATTTAAAAGAGCGCGGGGTTGTCATGAAGCCGGGGCAGACGCTTTGGGATATTTTAGAAGAACGGCAGCCGCTGTACGAAAAATATGCGCATCTTACAATCGATGCAGACGGGCTGGGCATCCGGGAGATTGTGGGAAAAATTGCGGATGCAGTCAGGGCGGATACGGTCTGACAGGATTTGGTGCCAGAGAATGGCAGAAATTGGGATACTGGCGCCTGTGTGCCTGCGCTGCCGGCGTTTGCTGTCTGCCAGTATCGTGCCTGAAAGGAGATGCGGATATGGAGCGGTGTGCATGGTGTCTGTGCAATGAAAAGATGATTCGGTATCATGATGAGGAATGGGGCGTTCCGGTACATGACGATACAAAACAGTTTGAATTTCTGATGATGGAAGCCATGCAGTGCGGACTGAACTGGAATATGATGATTCAAAAACGGGAAATATTCCGGGCGTGTTTTGACGGTTTTGATTATCAGAAAATAGCAGCTTATACAGAGCAGGATGTCCAGAGGATTATGCAGACTGAGGGGATGATAAAATCCCGCAGAAAAATAGAGGCAGTCATTCATAATGCCCGGTGTTTTCTCAGAGTGCGTGAAGAATACGGTACATTCAGCGATTATTTATGGAATTTTTCTAAAAACAGAATGATTCTTTATATGGGACACCAAAAGGGCGGCATTCCAGCGAAAAACGGGCTTTCTGATACCATCAGCAGAGATTTGAAAAAGCGGGGATTTAAGTATCTTGGCTCGGTAACGGTATACTCTCATTTGCAAGCCTGCGGGATGATTAATGACCATGGGGAAAACTGTTTCCGGTATCAGGAGGTTATGAAAGGAATCCAGACAGTCCGCAGGCGGAGAGACAGCGAAAATTAGAACGTCTCGCCGCCCGCATTCTGTCTGTCAGGACATATAGCGGTTTGCTGTGCAGCCGCTATTCTTTTATATAATCAATTTCAATAAGATTAACACCCATACTGTTTAGCAGTGCTTTCAGTGTTAAGTAGTCTCTTTTCAGACTGGCATATGTTTTTACTGCATTTTCCTCTTTTGCTATCAGCATATGCTGCTGAATATTTTTAAAATCCTCAAGTCCTCTTTGTATGATTTCCCCGTTGTTCCTTTCTTCTGTGACCTCCATATTCTCACCGCCTTTATGATGGATGCAGCTGTTATTTGCTGTCATCATTATAGCGTATGTGGCTGAGAGTGTAAAGAGGTGATATTTTATGAAATCTTTTGCAGTTTTTCGCTGTGTTCACGAATCACATGTTTCATAACATCAATATCAGCCTGCATTGCGGTACAGTACGGCCGCTGATACAGTTTTACAGGTTTGTTTCATTTTCTGCATTTCTATTGACATTTTTATCACTGCTGATACAATTGTATCGAAGAGGCAGATGTTTCATAGAAAAAGAAGGCATCTGAACGGTTACGAAAAATCAGGTGTGCAGAAAGGAAACGGGATAGTAATGAAAAAAGTGTTAAAGGCTGTAAGAATCATTTTTCTGGTTCTTTTTGTAACTGCTCTGGCTGTGTATTTTTTTGTCCTGCAATATCCAAATCTGAAGAAAAATCCGGCGGAAGGAAAATGGTACCGTGTCACAGGCAGGGAGATGAAAACTTCTGAGGGCGGAAGATACCGCGCCTTTTTTAAGAAGGGCAGTGAAAATAAGGTTCTGGTGTATTTTGCGGGCGGCGGGGTCAGTGTCAGTGAGGAAACGGCAAGAGAGGATACGTATAATACCAGAGAGATTTTTATTGATATGCTGGCAAATGTTACAATGAACATGGGTGGTCTTGCTTCTGATGTGGAGGGAAGCCCGTTTGAAAACTGGAGCATGATACTGTTTCCTTATGCGACGGGCGATTTTCATGCGGGGACGGGAGAGTTTCCTTATACGGATAAGGACGGCAGGGAGAAGATTCTGTATCACAACGGTTATGTGAATTATACGCAGACGATGCGTAAAGTCATGGAGCTTGCTGATATAAAAAATCCAGAAGCGGCTGTTGTTACAGGCTACAGTGCGGGCGGATTTGCAGCAGCACTTCTTGCTGACGATATTTTTACCCGTTATTTTCCAGAAGCGGAAAGCAAAAATGTCTTAGTGGATGCTGCCCTGCTGCTGCATGATAACTGGCATGCCATTGCGGAGGATGTCTGGCAGACGCCGAAGGAAATATCGGACAAGCTGACGGGCAGTAATCTCACGCTGGACTGTCTGACCGCGCTGCATAAAAAATACGGGGAGGATATTCATCTCTTGTTTGACTGTTCCACAAGAGACGGCGACCTTGCGAAAGTGCAGAATTATTTTGATACCGGTGTGATGGATGTCACGGAAAAGGAAGCGGACAGATACCAGCAGATACTAAGAGAGACGATTCCGCAGTTTCAGGAAATTGGTGTGAAGCTGTTTATCTGGGACGGGGTGGCGTGGTATGATAATCCTGGAAATATGACGGCACATACGATTATCGCGACTCCCGCTGTCTGGCTTCCGTTTGAGCAGCAAAAGCAGTCTGTGGCGGGGTGGCTTGCGGAGGCGGTGAATGGTAATTTGAAAGATTATGGGACTGAGCTGGCGGATAAGCAGTATGAATCTGGATTGCAATGATACTGTGTGCACGCGTATGAAAGGTGCTGACGGAGGAGGGCAGGCTTCAGCCCAATGTGCCCCCTCTGTTTGGAGAACAACCGGCTTGATAAGCTTGTAAAAAAGCAGTTTTTTGAGTATAATGAAATTGTGGCAGGGGTGAGGGCGTGACATCTCGCTGCCATACATTCATGAAGAAGGGCGGTGGATGCCGTTGAAAGCAGATACAGTTACAAAGGATTATGTAAAAGATGCGGCGTATTTGCCGACATTTTTAATTACTATATTTACGGCGGACGGCAGGTGATCCTGCCGGAGCAGCTTACAGAGCGTGATTCTGCTAAAATTGCGCTGCCATATGGTGCAGATAGCGCTGTAGTACCTGTCCAGAAATTCCGTGATGTGCAGAAACTGTATGCAGCAATGAAGGACGGGAAGATGGAATATGTCCTTTACGGTGCGGAGAATCAGGCTGAAATCCATTATGCCATGCCTGTGAAGAACAATCTCTATGATGCGCTGGAATATGCAGGGCAGGTGGAAGAGGCGGCAAAGTCGCACAGGAAGGAAATGAAGCGGAAAAAGGAGCAGGGGGAAATATCTGCCGAAGAAGGTAGGAAAACACCAAATGCAGGTGAATTCTTAAGCGGCTTCTGGGCAGGAGACAGACTGATACCATCCATCACAGTGACTATATTTTTCGGCTCGGAAGAGTGGGATGGGCCGTTAAGCCTGTTTGAAATGATGGATGTATCTGACCCGGATGTGCTTGCCTGTATGGACAATTACCATGTGCGGCTGATTGCACCGGCGCAGATGGCAGATGAGGAGATCATGAAATTCCAGTCCAGCCTGCGGGAAGTTATGCTGTTCATCAAATATTCGAAGGATAAAGAAAATTTAAGCAGGGTATTGGCGGCCAACGAAAAGCGTTTCCGGGAAGTGGAGCGCAGGGCGGCGGATGTGATTGAAGCAATTACAAATTCAGGCATAAAATATGATAAGAGTGAAGAGGTGGTTGATGTGTGTCAGGCGATTCAGGAAATAAGAAAAGAATCCGAGCAGAAGAAAGCGATGGAAATAGCCAGGAATTTTTATAATCTTGGGGTTGATGTTGAAAAGATTTCCCAAGGCGTAGGTTATGCGGCAGAGACTGTAAAGGAATGGCTCGGTCTTTCCAGCGATGCCAGGTGAGAAGCAGTATATTCGAATAGGTTAACGAAAGCACATGATTTCTGTAATGGGAGGTTATGTGCTTTTTTGCAGCTTGTTTGGGAGAAATCACGCAGCCTTTTTGCGGAAGTTTGTGTGTTTCTGTTTTATGGCCGGGTTTTAAGGGCATCAATAAAAAAGGGGTTCTAAAGATTATCGCGACTTCCTCCGTCTGGCTTCCGTTTGAGGAGCACAGGCAGTCTGTGGCGGGGTGGTTTGCGGAGGCGGTGAATGGTAATTTGAAAAATTATGGGACTGAGCTGGCGGATAAGCAGTATGAATCTGGATTGCAATGATACTGCGTGCGTTTAATAAGTTAGTAAAGAACAAAGTACATCGAATCTCTGTCAGGCAGAAAAGAACGTACTCTGGGCATATCATTGCTCGGAGTACGTTTTGTTATGCTTCTGCTAAAATTTCCAGGCATATTTTTCACAGACTGGTCAGATTTATTTACATCCGCTATTCAGGCTAAAATGAAATTGGAAAGCGAATTTTAATGCTTCAGTTCTTTTACAATGCCAGCAATGCTGGCAATCTGGCTGTCTGTCAGCGTTTTCAAATCATCAGTCAGTTTCTGCACTGCTGCAGGACAATGGCTGCCGCTGTCAAAAAAGTCTTTTGGCGAAATGCCGAAATATTCGCAAATGTAAAAAAAAACTTGCATGGAGGGGAGTGCCTTCCCGTTTTCGATTTTATTGATGTAGCTTTCGCTTTGTCCCAGAGAAAGGCTCATGTCCCTGGCAGATACTTTTTTCTGGCTGCGAAGCTGCACGAGTCTTTGTCTGAAAAATTCTTCCATAAATGACTGCACCGCCTTTTTTAATTATTGTATTCTATGGTGCGCTTATATATGGGGAATAAAATTATCAATAATAATTGACATAGAGAATATAATTCCATATAATAAAATCTAGAAAGGAATTTTAGCATATATACGAAGAAAAAGAGAAGAGAAATGGGGAAAAATGAAGTATATTTGGAGAGTACACAGAAGGTATCAAAGACTGCTGATACGCAGAAAGATAAAATTAGAATCTGTCAGAATAAGGAAATGATGGTAACATGGCAACAGAATTGGACGAGAAAGAAGTATTTTGATGACGGACTTCAGAGTTGACTATCAAAAGGTGTACTTTTTGATAGTCAAATAATACAAGCTTAGTTTAGCACATTGGTTTGTGCAAGTCTATATTTTTCGTGAATTTGCATGAAGAAATTTCCAAATCTGAGCAAATTTTTTATATAACTGCCCTGAAAATATGAATCGACTTTGAATATAGGCCTATGTCAAAAAGTACACTTTTTGACATAAGTCTGGAATTACAGCAGGTTATACTGTACA
>CANDJC010000105.1 GCA_947384955.1 uncultured Eubacterium sp.
TGTCTGTCTGTCTGTCTGTCTGTCTGTCTGTCTGTCTGTCTGTCTGTCTGTCTGGAATTATCGTCCGCTGCAGCATCCCCTGTCAACCTCCTTCCGCAGAATATTCCTGTTTTCAGGATAGCGGAATTTCGAAAAAAAACAAGACTTCTGGCAGGAACGTCAGTTTTCTGGCAGGAACGTCATAAGAATGACTGAGGCTGAGGGCTGGCAGGTTTGAAAAAAATCATTTTCTGCGCTATAATAATACTGGATTTTTACACAAGGAGGAAAGAATATGAATATGCACAGGCTTCTGTCAGCGCTGCTGCGGTTACTGGTTCTCATCCCGGGCACGATATCGTGTTACCTTCCGGCAAAAGGGCGGATGCGGTTTTCGCCGTCAAAGACCGCCGCTTCGTGTGCCGCTGTCCTCCTGCCCTGCTCTGCCGTCATAGCTTTGCTTTACGCGCTGTTTCCCATTGACCTGAATCAGATGCTGTTCCCATTCCTGGCGCTGTCCTTTTTCCTGTACCGGCGCACAATGAACCTGGACCTGCCCCGCTCCCTTGCTGTTTATGCGGGCGTCTGCGCCATAGAAACCTTCCCGGCACAGTTTGCCTGTGCCTTCGATGCGTTTCTTCATCCTGCGTCGGGAGCGGCAGACCTTTCCCCGGAAGCCGCTCTGTTCCAGCTTATACTTTCGCTCCTGCTGCCTGCCGCTTTCGCCCGTCCGGCTGCGCGGCATTTCACATGGATGGTGGAGCGCCTGGAATTCCCCAAAATCTGGTATTCCACGATTGCGCTATCCGCAGTCTCCCTTATTATGAATGTGATTGCCATCCCTAAGTCCTATGCCACCCTCCACACCGGACGCATGTACTGGATTTTCCCTGTGGCCGAGGCAGGCGCGCTCACAGTCACTACCGGATTTTATGTTCTTTTCTACCGCGGCTCGGCGCTCATACTGGAACAGGCAGAACTAAAGGAACGCTCCCGGCTGCTTGAAATGCAGTCCCGCCAGTATCTTTCACTGCTAGAACACGTCCGCCAGACCGCAAAGCTCCGCCACGATTTCCGCCATTCCCTGCGCCTGCTCGCCTCCCTTGCCGAACAGGGCGACACTGACAGCATCCGGGCGCATATTGCGGAATACGAAACACTGTCTGAGCGGCACGCCATTGCAGATTACTGCAGGAACGCGGCTTTGAACGCCCTTTTCAGCTATTACCATGAAATAGCTGCCGCCGCCCGCATACAGACAGACTGGAGCATTGAGCTGCCCGAACCGCTCCCTTTTGCAGAGCCTGACATAACAGGGCTGTTTGGAAACCTGCTGGAAAATGCCATCGCCGGATGCCTGACTCTGCCGGAAGGCTCACGGTATTTCTGCCTGACCGCGCAGGTCCGCCACGGCAAAATGCTGTATATCGTATCCACCAACAGCTTTGACGGAAAAATCAGAAAGGGGAAGAACGGATACCTCACTACGAAGGACAACGGACACGGAATCGGGCTTTCCGCCATTGCCGCAGCCGCACAAAAGTATGGAGGCTCGGCAAAAGCCTCCAACAGCGATACGGAATTTTTTGTGGATGTGATACTAAAGATTCAGGACAGAGCGCAGAATTGAACACCGCTCCTTAGCATGAACGCAGACAAGTCAGATGCGTTCATGCCGGTTAAGCGCGCAGTTTAATGCCCCATAAATTTATCTATGAAGCAGGAGTCATTGAAAATATCCCGTCCGCAACAGCCCTGAAAAACTCCACATGCTTCAGTTCATAGTCTTTTGCCATAAAATCAGGGTCCGCGCTGGTCTTTACAATGATTACCTGCTTTGACGGATTCACATAAATCCACTGTCCATAGACGCCTATCGCCATAAACTCACCCTGATTTCCGTCCGGCACCCACCACTGATACCCGTATCCAATCGCATTATAAGCATCGTAGTTTGCTCCCGGCCTGGAATATTGCGCACTGATATCCAGACTGTCCCTGACCCAGTCTTTTGTAAGAATCTGCTGCCCCTGATAACTCCCCTCATTCAAATACAGCCTTGCAAAACGCGCATAGTCCCTTAGAGAAACACTCAGCCCTCCCATAGCAAGCTCTGTATCATTACTTAATGTCCAGTATGCGTCATGTTCCGCCCCAATCTTTTTCCAGAGCTTTTCTTCCATATATTCCGCAAGACCGCACCCGGTGGCATTTTTAATCACCTGACCCAAAATCTCTGTATTAATGCTCAAATATCTGCGGTACGTACAGGGTTCCTCCTGCATCCCGTATTTTGCTATGACCTTCATTGCCGGCGTCCCCATTAGCGTACGCATCGAAAAATGACTCATATCCGTATCTTCATTAAAGTTAATCCCGGAAGCCATCTGCAGACACGCCCTGATCGGAATGTTTTCCAGCTGTGTTCCCGCAAATTCCGGAATATACTGCCCAATCGGCTCTTCAACGCTTCCCACATATCCTTCCGACACCGCAATCCCCATTAAAGCTGACACAAATGATTTTCCCATTGAGTTCGAAGAAAACAGTGTATTTTCATCACCGCCCATAAAATATTTTTCATACCGGATTACATCATCCTGAATCACAAGTATAGCCGAAGTTTTCGTATCTTCCATAAATTTTTCAGCAGAATAAAATGTATCTTTGAAATGAAAACCTTCTGCTAATTTTGCATTGTCTTCTTTTAAAAACTGAAATGCTTCTCCCCCTCTGCTTATTTTTTTCACTGGCTGTATCTGCGGCGTATGCTGAAATGTATGCGCCAGATTTTCATCTTTAAAACTATTTAACGATGTGGAGATTATTTTTATTTTTTCTCCAAAGCAGAGCCAGAACACCCCGGCCGCAGCTGCTGCAGCAGCTATAACCACACCAAATCGCTTCCTCTTTTTCATGACTTTATTTCCTTTCTTTTGCTTTGCTTTTCTGTGACATTCATATTCTAAACCGTACAGTAACAGTTCGGTCAATACCTGTTTTTATATTTTTTAAAGTCAGACAGAAGAGGGGGAGGATGTGGATGCCCGGACGCCGGGAGAGGGGATTTGTCCGGTCTTCCTGCGGCTGCTCCAGAATGCTTAGGGATTCTTAACATTCCGGAGCCGGAGCCGGAAGCCGGTGCATCTTCCCGCCACCCGGCGTCCGAGAAGCCAAAAAAAACCGCCGAACCCATCCATGCATTCAGCGGTTTTCCCATTCTCCCTATTTTTCTATCCCATATACCTCTATCTGTGTCAGTGCCGGAAACGGAGACAAATCATCAGCTTTTTTCAATTCAGACAGCTCCAGCCACTGAATTTCCTTCTTCTCAAAAGTCACACCCTGCCCATGTCCGCCCTTTTCCCACTTAAGCTTCATATCCGTACCGTCAGAAAATGTAACTTTTCCTTCTTCCCACCAGCTGTCATGCGGAAAATCCGCTCTTAAATACACAACAATCCGGTCTGTTACAACCGTTCTCCCGAAATCCAGACGCCAGCAGGCATCTTCCCTGCGATTAATTCCCCATGACTCATACGGCCAGTTTCCATGGCTCTGCGGAACAATCGTGCCGTCTATTGCATTCATAGCCGCAAAAACAGCCTCGCCCCTTGTCTCCACATTAGCTGCCGCATGCGGATAAACATTCCTGATTCCATGCTGGTCATTCACATTCATGGAAAGATTCCGATAACACTGATATTCAAACTCCCATGCCCTGCGGATGCTCACCAGATGGCGTTCCCCCTCAAAGGCCTTGGGAGAAAGATTGCGTCTGCCTTCCCCAAACGGGATTTCATACGCCGTGTCTCCGGTAAGATAAACCATAGATTTTCCTACGCATTCATCGGTCTGCAGCCAGTAAAACGTATTCACCTCTTCCACATGAATTTCTATGCGGTCTCCTTTCTCATAAGCAGCCTTGTATACCAGAGCGGCTTCTTTATCGCCGGAAACGCTCTGGCGGACCTCCCCCTGCTGATTTACAATTTTAAGCTCTGTTTTTCCCATAACATTTCTCCTTACCGTTTTTCAGGACTTATGAAAACCGGGTCTTTTGAAAAAGACAGGGTCTGTGTATACGTCCCCTCTGTCTCAAATACTGTCAGTTCATTTTTACCCTCTTTCAGATACACACCCGGGATAAACAAAGATGCAGCCGGGCCCCTTTCCCAAAAACGTCCCAGATTCACGCCGTTTATAAATGCGGCTCCTTTTCCAAGCCCCCTGCAGTCTAAAAACGTGTCCAGTGTTTCTTCTGCCGTAAACTCATAGCGGTAAAAAGCCGGCGTGCCTTCCCGCCACTCTCCGTCATAGGATAACCCGCTGATATCCTCCAGCTCCAGGGCATACTGCGTCCATCCGCTCTCAAAATGAATATCTGCCATAACGCCGGAACGGATTCCCTTTTTCTGGGACGGGGAAAGGAGCTTATATCCATAATTCACACGGCCCATGTTTTCTACTAAAACAGCAAGCTGCTGCTCTCCCTCCGGCAGCATCATCAGGATTTCTTCTCCAAGTTCTTCCCCATACTGCGTTTTCTGGTGTACACCGTTTAAATAAAACTGGGCACGGTCAGAAGCTCCTACTGCCTTTATCTTACGCTCTGCGCCAAATCCCAGAACCTGTGTCATATAGAGCATATAGCCGTAGCCCTTTCCAGCCTGTTCCATTGTCAGCGGGTAAACGCTTTCTTTCGCCTGCGAAATCTGTCCGCAGCAGGAAAATAAAGAAACCTTTTCCATTAACACAGCCTTCGAAGGCCTGCCCCTTTTACGGATTCTGGGCGGAAAGACCGGGTTTTGCGGGAATAATTCCGCAACCGTTTTCTGAATCTCGTAAAATTTCCCGGTCGGCTCTCCCCACTCGGTCAATACCGCATCATAATCGTAAGAAGTCAGCTGCGGAAGGTCTTTTTCCCCCCTGGCAGAACAGCCATTATAAAATCCGAAATTGGTTCCGCCGTGGAACATATACAGGTTTATGCCTGCCCTTTTCAGCAGCTCTTTTACGCAGTCTGCCAGCTCCACAGCGTCCCTGCGGATGATATCTTCGCCCCAGCGGCCAAACCATCCATCCCAGAATTCCATGCACATCAGCGGGAACTTCTTATGATGACGTTTAAAAAATGCTTCCATGGCGTCCAGATTTTCGTTTGAACGGGAGCCAAAGTTTCCGGCAGGAAGGATTCCCTCGTCAATCAGAGTCCCCGCTTCCAGCACATCATCCCATGCGCCGTCCGCTGTAAACAGCGGCACATCTGCCCCGTATTTTTCCATCAGGGCACGGATGCTCCTAAGATATGCCTTGTCGTTGCCAAAAGAACCGTATTCATTTTCAATCTGCATCATGAGCACCGGACCGCCCTTTGTAATCTGCAGATCACGGATGTGGAAAAACAGTTCCTGATAATACGCATCCACCTTTTCTAAAAACAGTGCTGTATTCGTACGCACTTTCATTCCTTCATAACGGAGCAGCCATGCCGGAAGCCCTCCAAATTCCCACTCCGCACAGATAAACGGCGACGGGCGCAGTATCACCCACAATCCCGTTTCCCGGGCCAGCCTCACAAACGCTTCTATATCTTTATTTCCGCTAAAATCAAACCTTCCTTCCTCCGGTTCATGCAGGTTCCAGGGAATATAGGTTTCCACTGTATTAAATCCCATTGCCTTCAGGTTATAAAGACTGTCCTCCCAGTATTCCTTTGGAATCCTGAAATAATGAACCGCGCCTGATAAAATCTGAAACGGTTTCCCATTTAGCACAAACTCCTCTTTTACTTCAAATGTATTCATGTAACTCCTATCTTCCAAACAGCATATATCAAATCTTAAAAATATCAAATCAGTCAAAATTTACCAGAACGGCTCCCAGTCCGGGTTCCAGAGACGGTACAGGGCTTCCATGTAGAAATAATCGCCCCAGAGGTTCGGCTCGTCAACTCCCTTATTCTCCGCATAAGCATACACGCCATGCAGCAGGATACCCTCGTTTTCCGGCTCGCCTTCGCTGGATGCTTTCTCTTTTAAGACCTTCAGCATTTCCTTTGCCCGCTGCGCCCTGCCCATTTCCAGCATCCCGCAGGCAGCGACTGCCAGCGCTGAGCTGTCCCTTGGCTGTTTCGAGCCATCGTTAAAAATCAAATCCCAGTATGGCATCTTATCCTGCGGCAGATGCTCCTCAAAATAACGAACGATATTTTCATATAATAAGGCTTCTTCTTCTGTAAACGCCCGGCCGGACAGCCGTTTGTGAAGCGGCATTCCAAGAATTGCCCATGCCTGCCCTCTTGCCCAGCAGGACTGGTCCGAAAATCCCTGATGGGTTGCGCCGTGATCCGGTTTTCCTGTTTCAGGGTCAAAATAAAAAGTATGGTACGTCGAGAAATCCTCTCTTACAATGTTGTGGATAACACGCTCATAATGTGTCTCTGCAATCTGTGCGTAACGCCCGTTACCGGAAATCTCTGCGGCCTTATACAAAAGCGGCAGGTTTAAAAGAGAATCAATAATCAGGCGGTATTCTTTCTCAGCACCCATTTTTCCCCATGCCTGGATAAATCCGCCCTTTTCCTGGAAACGTCCTGCCAGTACATCGGCCGCTCTTAAAATCATCAGCCTAAGCGATTCGTCTTTTAAAATCTGATATCCTGCCACAGCCGATAAGCTGTACAAAAACCCAATATCATGATGGTCCAGGATAAAATGCTCATCCAGACGTTTTTGAAAGCTCTCTATATTCGCACTGGCCAGGGCTTTGTATTTTTCTTCCCCTGTATACAGATATGCCAGCCACTGCATTCCTGTCCAGAATCCATTTGTCCAGTCGTCATTTTGCTTGATTCTGTATTTTCCGTCTGACGCACACGCAGACGGAAAGTTTTCCCCAAAACGCTCCATATTTTTTGAAAGAACTGCGCAGCAGCGGTCCAGCTCTTTTTTTACCCATATGCGTTCTTCGTCATTTAATAATGGTTTCATGTTTTTCTCCCAGCTTTTTTACATCTTGATAGGAAGAAAAGAGCGCTTTTGGGCGCCCTTTTCTCATGCAGCTCATTGAAAGACCCGATACACAGCGTATTCTAGAAGAAGCTTTCGATGCCTGTTTCCGGGTCGTCCGGCACCATCTGCGCTGTTACACGGATTCCTGCTTTTAACAGGGTATCTACTGCTTCTTTTTCTTCCGCCGTCATGCTGACAGATTTTTTGTACTGTGTCGTTCCCGGGCGGTTAGACATATTTCCTATATTCACCGGCAGAAGCTCCACGCCTTCTTCCATCATCTTCACCAGCGTAACCGGGGATTTGACAATCAGCATCACTCTCTGCCCGTCATAATTGCCGTTTTTGATGTTTGCCACAGCTTTGTCAAATCCCAGGATAGATGTGCGCACGCCTGCCGGAGCAGCCATCGCGACGATGGATTTTTCTGTCGGATTCGATGCCACAGCGTCGTCAATGACCATAATGCGGTTCACACGAAGCCCTGTGGACCAGCGGGTAGCTACCTGCCCGTGAATCAGCCTGTCGTCAATACGGATATGTACAAATCCTTTCATTTAAAATACCTCCTATAGAATAATATATGTTTGTTTTTAGATGCCAAAGATATGCAGGTTGTAAAGTACGATTCCCAGCGCAACCAGAAACAGGGTTACCCTTGTGGAGTTCATCTTCTTTCTTCCCAGCAGCCAGTAAGCCAGAAATACAACCAGGGTAGGTGCAAGCGCGGGCATAATCTGGTCAGCCAGCTCCTGCAGTGTAATGCTCACTTCTCCCCAGTGGAACTCAAATCCAAACTTTGCGCTGACTACAGACGGTATCAGGGCGCCGATTACGGTAATGCCCAGGATATTTGCAGTCTGTGTAATCTTTTTGAGGCGGTCGCCGATTTCGCTGACTATTTTTGAGCCTTCTTTGTAGCCCATCGCATAGAATTTTCTCATGCAGAACAGCCTGAGAAAACCATAGCAGAGCCATAAAATAAGCGCCAGCGGACTTCCCTCTAACGCCATATAAGACGCGATAGAGCCGATAATCGTAGACGGAATCACATGAAACAGGGTATCGCCGATGCCGGCCAAAGGCCCCATCATGCCTGTTTTTAACGCCGCAATCGTATCCGCTGCTTCGATTCCGGTTTCTTCCTGAAGCGCGATGTCTACACCCATGATAATCGGCGACATGGTATTGTTTGTGTTATAAAACTGCAGTTCTGTCTTAGCCAGCTCCTTCTGGTTTTCTGGTGTTTTTTGCTGTTTTATCATCGGGAGCATGCTGAAGAAATATCCAAGCCCCTGCATTTTTTCATAGTTCCATCCTGCGCCTCCCAGGAAATACCATCTCCAAAATACCTGATTTCTTGCTTTCTCATTCTGTGTATGATTACTCATCTCCCATTTCACCTCCTGGAATGATTTCTGCTGCCGCCTGCACCTTTACTTCTTCCTTCTGGAACTCAAGCAGGGCAAATGCCAGGCCCACGAAAGCTACGCCGAGCACCGGAACGTGCAGGTATGCGGAAAGAACGAAGCCAATGATTAAATATGTGATATTCTTTGTAATCGGAAGATAACGCAGCAGGATTGCAATTCCAAGTGCCGGAAGAATTCCGCCTGCTGTCTTTAAGCCGTTCATCAGCCACATCGGAAGGTTGTTTACCACCATTTCTACAAAAGCAGAACCAAATACCAAAGCCAGAAATACCGGGAGCATCCGCGAAAGGGACTGCGGTATCAGGCCAAACAGATTCATTTTTGCGGCTTTCTCAATTTCTCCTGCTTCTACCAGCTTCTCTGCGCGATGCTGGAAAAAGGTGTTTGAAAACCTTGCCAGGATATCCAGCTGAATCATTAAAAGCCCGATTGGAATCGCAAGTGTCACACCGAATTCCGCGTCCTGGCCGCTCTGGACAGCAAATGCAGTGCCAAGCAGCGCGCCTGTCATATAGTCCGGAATCGATGCCCCTCCGAAGTTGCCGATTCCCAGCACCATTAAGTTTAAGGTGCCTCCGACAACCAGGCCTGTCCGCACATCTCCCAGGACAAGGCCCGCGAAAAATCCTGCCATAACCGGCTTGACTGTCCCAAATGTCGTATTGTTTCCATCATAAAATGCGAATCCTGCGTAAAGTGTAAGAAGCAGAATCTGCCACCACTGTATTGTCATAACGCCTTACCTCCGATCATCCCTGTTATTCATCTTCTTCGCCGCCCTGCATCTGTGCAAGCTCCAGACAGTCAATTCCGTCACGCCCTGCTGCAATCATTTCTTCTAATGCTTCCTGGCTCCATTCCTCGATATCCTGAAACAGAGCCTCCAGTACCATAGGAAGATTTAAACCGGAAATTACTTTCGCCTGTTCTTTAAAATGATGCTCTGACAGCAGCATTTCCGCCCGGTTATACGGCGTACCGCCCTTTAAGTCCGCTAAAATAAGGCCTTTTCTCCCATCCTTTAACCAGCCAGACAAATATGCGTCTAACTGCTTTGTAAAAACATCGATTCCATCTTCAGCAGTCAGCTCGATGACATGAATGCTGTCCGCTTCATCCCCTGCAATCAGCGCGGCAGCTGTTTTGATACCGGAAGCAGCTCCTTTGTGAGATACCAGCAATAATTCCACTTTTCTTTCCTCCTGATTTTTTTACAACATTCTAAGCAGGTTCAGCTTACATGGACTGTATCTCGATGCTGAAATAATCCCATCTTTTCCAGCTTTCAATATACTCTATCTTTCTTCCATCAAAAAGACAGGTATACCGCTTTGTAAAGACACATGGTTCATCCGATGATAATCCCAGTAATCTGCAGATTTCCTCCGGGGCCGGAAATACAATCTCTGTAATTTCCTTTGAATTTGCCTGATGCAGGTCAATTCCATATTCACGGCTGATCATTCCGTAAATGGACTGAAATTTTTCCTTATCGGCAATATCGCTTTCCCGGACAAATTCCTGAATCAGATAACTGTCCTGCACAATAATGGGCTGTTCATCCACCAGACGCAAGCGCTTGATCTGATAAAAATATTCATCTGCGTGAATTCCCATCTCTTCGGCAATCTGCGGATTTTTCATCTTTTGTATATCCAGCACCTCTGTCCTTTCTGCAGCATCCCGGTATTTCTCAATATCAGAAAATTTCACTGCTTTTCCTTTTCTGGCTCTGGAAACAAATGTCCCTTTTCCCTGATAACGAACCAGATATCCCTCATTCACCAGGCACTGTAATGCCTTAATCGCAGTAACGCTGCTCACATTAAACTTTTTCTTCAATTCTGCTTCACTGTAAAATTTTTCTCCCGGTTTGAATTTCCCGGTGTTTATTTCGTAAAGCAGGCTCTGACTCATCTGCATATACTTTGGTATCGACATAAAAATCATCCTTTCACTTAATATAATAATATATCTATATATTAACATTTTCATCAGATGACTTCAATCATAACCTTTCTATGACGGAATCTTTTTTAGCAGCATTTCTGAAAGAGAATTGCCGTTCACTGTTTAATAAGTTGACCGCTTAATATATTAAGTTGTTAACTGTATAATAGCACCGCACTATCTTTTTTTCAAGAGAAAAATGCTCAGCGTTTTTACCAAATTTCTCTTATCAGTTTTGTATAATATGCACAGATATGCATAGATAAAAAAACTCCCTCCAGAATTTTTCTGGAGAGAGTCTTTACGGCGCTGTCGTAAACTGCGCATATTTTTTAGGAGATATTCCCACTGCCTTTGCAAATGCTTTCAGGAAATTGCTGTAATCCCGAAAGCCGCATTTCTCACATGCTTCATTCACGGAATACCCCTGGCTTAACAGTGATTTCGCCAGGGTAATCCGTTTTGCAATAATGTACTTATTAATCGTAGTTCCTGTAGCAGCCTTAAAAATCCGGCACAGATACGATGCGCTTAAATAAAAGTGCTCTGCTAATTCTTCTATCGAAAGCGTATCTTCAATATTCTGATTAATATAGCTTATAATCGCATCCACCTGTTTATGATTCGTCTTCTTATCTTCCGGCAAAACTCTGCAATCCTGTTCCCTTGCAAGAAAGATTCGGTTCAGGAATACCATAAGCTCGATAAAAGCGGCCTGTTCGAGCAGTTCTTCCCCATATCCCTCAATCGCAGAGATTTTGTGAATACCATACCGAAAGCGGCTCTTTTCATCTTCTGTCAGCGAAATCCGGTGACCGAACCTCACAGGCCTGCTGAAAAAGCAGTGGTTTAAATCTGTCTGAGGAGTGCTGAGGCTTTTTAAAAAATCGGGATAAACAGAAACCACAATCCTCTCATGAATCTGGCTGTCAATCTGTGTAAGATGATGGCTTTCATACTGATTAATAAAAAACAAATCCCCCGGCAGGATATCATAAAAGCGGCTGTCAATTAAAAACTGCTTTCCCCCGGAAATGGAAAAATACAGCTCATAACTGTCGTGAATATGCATATCCATCGGTTTTTCGTCATGATATAAATGTGCAATCGCAAAAGTCTGCCTGGAAGCGCACACTTCTATCGCTTTTTTGCAGGAACCATAAATTTCCATGTTACCCCGCCTTTCTTTACAATATTACCAGTAAGTATACCGTCTTTGTTCAAAATAAGCAAGATTTACATCAAAAAAACACAAGAATCCGAAATACAGACACGCTATAATGGTTTTACAAAACAAGAAAGCCATACAAAAAGGAGATTAAAAACCATGGAGCTTAGAACCGCAGCATCACCAAAAGACGTAAAACACTATACGACAGAGCGTTTAAGGGAAGAATTCTTAATCCCGGACCTCTTTCATCCAGACGAAATCAGACTGGTCTACAGCCACATAGACCGCTTTATCACAGGCGCAGCTGTTCCGGTAACCAGAGAATTGAAACTGACGGCAGGAGAGGAGCTTCGTGCTTCTTACTTCCTGGAAAGACGCGAGATGGGCGTTATCAATATCGGCGGAGCCGGCCAGATCACCGTTGACGGAAAAACCTATCCGGTAAACTGCAAAGAAGGCATGTACATCGGCCTTGGCGCAAAAGACATTTCCTTTGCCAGCGCCGATGCCGGACATCCTGCAAAATTCTACCTAAACAGCACGCCCGCACACAAAGCTTACCCTTCTGTTCTGATTAAACCGGAAGGAATTCCGGAAGAAGGCGTGGTTATTATAAAGGATGAAAACAAAGCAGAGCTTGGCAGCTTAGAACAGTCCAATCACCGGACAATCTGCAAATACATTCTGCCGGGACAGGTCGAAAGCTGCCAGCTGGTCATGGGCATGACAAAGCTGGAACCGGGCAGTGTATGGAACACCATGCCATGCCATACGCACGACAGAAGAATGGAAGTTTATTTATACTTTGATATTCCGGAAGATGCTTTTGTCATGCACTACATGGGGGAGCCCTGCGAAACACGCCACATCGTTATGCGAAATGAACAGGCTGTCATCTCCCCAAGCTGGTCCGTCCACGCCGGAAGCGGTTCCCAGGCTTACACCTTTATCTGGGGCATGGCCGGAGAAAATCAGGCATTTGACGATATGGACGCCGTTTCGAACAAAGACATCCGATAAGGAGGACTGATTTATGGATATTATGGAAAGCTTTTCATTAAAAGGCAAAACAGCCCTGGTAACAGGCGCTGCTTACGGAATCGGTTTTGCAATGGCAAAAGCCCTTGCAGAAGCCGGTGCAAAAATCGCTTTTAACTGCCGCGGCCAGGAGCATCTTGACAAAGCGCTGGCTGCTTATCAGGAAGCCGGAATTGAAGCAAAAGGCTATATCTGCGACGTAACCTGTGAAGAGCAGGTACAGGGCATGACCGCCGATATTGAAAAAGAGCTTGGCGTCATTGACATTCTGGTAAACAATGCCGGAATCATCAAAAGAATTCCCATGACCAAAATGAGCGCAGAGGATTTCCGCCAGGTTGTCGACATCGACCTGAACGCACCTTTTATAGTATCAAAAGCCGTTATTCCGGGCATGATTCAAAAAGGACACGGAAAAATCATAAACATCTGTTCCATGATGAGCGAGCTGGGCCGCGAAACCGTATCCGCCTATGCCGCTGCAAAAGGCGGCCTGAAAATGCTCACGAAAAACATTGCTTCTGAATACGGCGCATACAACATCCAGTGTAACGGTATCGGACCGGGCTATATTGCAACGCCTCAGACAGCGCCTCTGCGTGAGCTTCAGCCGGACGGCTCCAGGCATCCGTTTGATAAGTTTATCATTGGCAAAACCCCTGCTGCCCGCTGGGGAAATCCACAAGACCTTATGGGCCCGGCCGTGTTTTTAGCTTCTGATGCTTCCAACTTCGTAAACGGCCATATCCTTTATGTCGACGGCGGGATTCTGGCTTATATTGGAAAACAGCCGTAAGCTTACTGCCGTCAGTGCGATACCGAAGCTCCGCTGCAGACGGGCCGATAGATTTCACTGACGGCAGACAAAAAAAATTCTGCACAACAAAAGGCACTGCTTTTTCCAGGCCGGCATTTCCGCAGCAGACACATTCCCTCAGCCCTTTCTGACGATTCCGCCGCCTGCAAATACAGCCAGCACTCCGAGCGTAACACTCAGTACCGTATAAATAACAGCCAGATGCATTTTCCCGCCTTTCATCAAATCTGCTGTCTCCAATGCGAAAGAGGAAAATGTTGTAAAGCCTCCGCATACCCCGGCCTTCAGGAACAATACTGTTTCGGGCTTTAGAAAGTCTGTTTTCACAGCCAGTGCAGTCACAATTCCAATCAGAAACGCTCCCACGATATTTATTATGAATGTTTTGACTGGAAATACACATCCTTCTTTCAACGGAATCATTCCGATTAAATATCTGCAGACCGCTCCTATAAATCCGCCAGCCCCGACAGCGAAACACTCTGTCATGACAGACACCCCCTTTTTAATTCAAGAACACATTAATAAACCACGCTGCTCTCTGCATTATTTATTTTCCATTACATCTAAACAGATCACTCATTGCGTTTTATAAATCTCAATAAATTGTTCCGGCTCAATGGCTAATACTTTAGACATCTTAAAGTCCCGGATGTTACGAGTCACAATATAATCCATTTTTTCTTTATCTGCACACTGCATTTGAAGGCCATCTTCCAGATCCGTCCATTGCTCATTGCATAATGCCTTTCGAATGGTTTTTTTATCCTCAAAAAAATTAACAGATCTTTCCGCTTCCCGACAGTCATCTTTTTCCGCAAAATATAAAATAAATCTGGACAGAATAATTTTTCCATTATCATACAAGCCTTCAACAGCAACCATATTTCTTATCTCCTTTCTCAAAACATGAACCTGTTCTTAATACTAATTAACACATTCCTAACCTTAAATCATAAAATTGTTTTATCCAGGAGGGGTAACTTTGATAAGCCCCATCCTCCTTTATTTTACGAAGAGTTCTTTTCCCAATCCTTCTATCCAATATTGCAAAGATTTTCACTATATAGTTATCACTATATAAGGCTTCCATAATCGGCATTTGTAAAAATAATGTTGTCGCCGACAAAAAGTCCATGTCATACCAGGTTGCATTTACATCCCATTTTTTCTTCAAATTCAAATCGTTATAATCCCATAAACCTGTTTCTTCCCATACCTCATTTAGGTCGTTTTCCTGATGATACATCTCAATCCATGAAAAGCAGATCAATTCCCTCTTATCCAGACGAATAGCTGCTCTGCCATAAGAATTATGAACCTTATGATACCGGGTCAAAAAATATGACAGGCGTTCTTTAAGATCATCACATAACAAATCTGCTAATTGCTTATTTAATTCGGCCCATGATTTATAATGATTCACTATGAAACCTCCCAGATTTTTTATTTGCACATATTTTATCACACTATACAAATTATATCTATATATTTTTGACTTTACACTGAACAGCCAAATACCTCTGATCCTATTAATTACATTGTACCGTCTGGCACGTTCTTCTTCATTTGACTTCTGCGGCTGCCTAATAGAACATTTTGAACGGGATATTAAAACACATATTATATTTATACAGCACAAAAAACAACAGCATGACTTATTTCATTCAATAAATCATGCTGCTTTTATACTCTTATTTTCAAATTTATACTATATATGTATTTCATAGATCATCCATAGTCATAACTGCTAACTGCTTTTATATCCTGCTCGTCAATATTTCATCTGTCGTTTCTAATCGAGAAACAGATGGACGGACAGTTCCTGTCCTTGCAGCGATGCACTGGCCCCGCCCCCGTGGAGTTCCATAATGCGCTTTACAATGGCAAGCCCCAGCCCGGAGCTTTGAGGCGTGCTTCCGGCCCGGTCTCCGCAGTAGAAGCGCTCAAAAATCCGCTCCGGGTCAATGCCGTGAGCATCCGTCAGCCGGTTCGCAATACAGATATGGAGCCGGCCCGTATCCTGTACCGTCACGGTTACCGGAGCGGAACGGTCGGCATATCTGCGGGCATTGTCCAGCAGGTTCTGAAACACCCGCACCATCTGCTGCGTACTGATATAGGCAGCATGGCTTTCTGTCCCCGGCTGCCATGAAAGCGTCAGGCCCTCTGCCTCCATAAGAATTTTATATTCATAAAGGATATGCCGCAGCAGTTCCAGCACATCCCTTTTCTCCATGTCAGGAAACCGGCTGGCAGAGTTCAGCTTTGTATATTCAAACAGTTCGCTGATCAGCCCGTTAAGTCCCGCCAGGCGCCGCTGTACCACTTCAATGTATTCATCAAAGCGCTGCCTGTCTTCGGGCCCTGTCTCCTTCAGCAGCTCCACATAGCCGATGATTGAGGTAAGCGGACTGCGCAGATCATGGGAAACATTCGTAATCAGCTCATTTTTGCTCTGCAGCTGTCTTTTTTCCCTTTCCTCCTTTTCCCGAAGCTGGACGGACATCTCGTTGATGACGGCGCACAGCCGGGT
>CANDJC010000106.1 GCA_947384955.1 uncultured Eubacterium sp.
AAGCTGTGCGCCAGACGATTTCAGATGTTACGGTATCTATACTTACATCGGGCAGCGTCCTGACCGCAGTCGGACTGCTGCTTGGGTATATCTCTACGAACCAGCTTTTGGCACAGCTTGGTATTTTTGCAGGCCGTGGGGCAATTTTTTCATTAGCAATCGTGCTGCTGATTCTTCCGGGACTGCTATTCCTGTCTGATCAACTGATTACAGGGACGAAGAAAAAGCATGAACGTAAAAAATTTTTGTTTCACAGGGAGGTAATAAACCATGAATCACTTTAATCTAAGAAAATCCACATCCGTATTTCTTGCATCCGCCTTTCTTGTATCTGCTTTGCCGGTTTCTGCGTCTGCTATGGAAGCAAATACAGACAAGGAAGAAGTTATTTATGTAAATTTGGACAATGATGGATCGGTCAGGGAAATCAATGTTGTCAATATTTTTGGTGGGGATACGGAAGGCGTAATCATTGACTATGGAAAATATCTGGATGTGCGGAATATGGCAACAATAGACACGATTGACCTTTCCGGTGATACCATAAAGATCAATTCGTCTGCCGAAAAGCTGTATTATGAGGGGAAACTTGAAAGCACCCTGATGCCGTGGGATATTCAGATACGTTATTTTTTAGATGGCAAAGAGTATTCCGCAGAAGAAATTGCGGGTAAAAGCGGTGAAATAAAAATAACAATCTGCATTGCACAGAATCAGAAATACAAGGGAGATTTCTACGACAATTATGCTCTGCAGGCTTCTCTGTCATTCGATACGGATAAATGTAAAAATATTGCAGCCCCGGATGCTGCAGTTGCAAATGCTGGAAGCAAGAAGCAGCTTACCTGCACGATTCTGCCCGGAAAAGGAGCGGATATTGAGATTACAGCGGAAGTGTCTGATTTTGAAATGGATGGAATATCGATCAATGGAATCCCGCTGAACCTTAATATTGAGGTGGATGATGAAGAACTGATGGAGCAGATTACGGAATTGCTGGATGCAGTCAGCCAGTTGGATGACGGGGCAGCAGAATTGCAGGATGGCGTTTTTGATTTACAGGATGGCGCACAGTCTGACCTGAAAAGCGGCGTAAATGATTTGAAAGATGGGGCCAGGCAGCTTCACAGCGGTGCCGCCGATTTAAAAGACGGAGGAAGCACTCTGCAGGATGGCGCCGCCGATTTGCAGAATGGCGTAAATGCGCTGGACGAAGGAATCCATTCATTGAATAGCGGAATCGGGCAGATGCAGGAGGCATTAAACACTCTAAACCAGCAGTCGCCGGAGCTGGTGAATGGCTCGGCATCTTTTAAGGCAGCGCTTACACAGCTTCAGGAAGCATTAGGCGGGGTATCTCTGGTCACAGAAGATTTAAGTGCATTGACAGATGCGTCTTCGGCAATGAAAGCTGGTATCAATGACCTTGTAAATGGGATAACTGCCTTGCAGAATCATGTGAATTTTGATGCATACAAAGGCGTTATGTCTCAAAATGGCTTGGATATTGATGGTCTGCGGCAGAAAAATGAATCTGCAGTCAGCGGCTTGGAAGGGCTTATTTCATCATTATCCACACAAATTGAAGGCCTGAAAAATGCTGGTATAGATACATTCGGGATAGAGTCACAGGTTTCGCAGCTTTCGGATATTATTTCATTATTAAAAGCCAGCAATGCCAGTATAGGCGGAACAGAAAGCTATTTGCAGACAGTAAGTTCCAATTTATCATCCTTACTGCAAGGCGCAGCAGCCCTGCAGGAGAATTATGGAATTTTTGATGGAAAAATCGGAGAGCTGGTAAATATAATCGGAGGTCTGGCGTATCAGATGTCAGAGCTTTCATCTGCCATAAATACGTTAGTTTCTGAATATGGGAAACTGGATCAGGGGATTAACGGTTATACAGAGGCTGTCGCTAAGACTGCTGCAGGCTATTCACAGATTACAGATGGAGCTGCCCAGCTTGTTACCGGGAGCAGCGCATTAAAAACAGGCAGTGAAAATCTATACAGCGGAACAGGCGGGCTGCTTTCCGGCATTGTGGAAATATATGATGGGACGGGAACATTGAAGGACGGAACCGGAACACTGGATGATGGAGCTGCAGAGCTTTTATCCGGCATTGCACAGCTTTATGACGGTGCCGGTGAATTGAAGGACGGCACTTCCACAATAAGGGAGGAAACCGCAGGCATGGATACGGAGATTACGGATAAAATTGACGAATTAATCGAAACGGTTACAGGAGGGGATTTTGAAGTTACCTCTTTCGTATCGGATAAAAACACAAATGTTCAGAGTGTGCAGTTTGTAATTAAGGCGGATGGCGTTCAGACGGAGGAAGTCAGTGAGGTAACGGAGGAAATGCCAAAGAAACTTACAGTATGGCAAAAATTCTTAAACTTGTTTGGGTTATATCATGAAAATTAACGGAGGACAAAGTGATTTTCGAAATCTGCAAAGGCAGTGTTAAAGAATAAAATCATTAAAAAATCAGACACAAGGAGTCTGTTCCTTGTAAAAAGGTCAGTCTGCCTTGTGTGGACTGGCCTTTTTACATTGCATTGCCGACATCGCCTTTCGATGAAAAGCGCATATGCGCCATGTTCGGCTCTTTCTGCAAGAAGATGCTGCGCAGCTATCTCCGGGATTTGGGGTGCGCTTTCGGCCTATGGCCCGGACATTCCTCTGACTACGTTCGGTCTGTGCATGAAGGTAAGTATGACTGCGTTTTCCGTAGGTATCGGGGCAGCAAGCGGCAGCCAGCCGATCATAGGTTTTAATTATGGCGCACAGAAATATGACCGGGTGAAAAAGTTTTTGGGAATTTTGTAAGTAAATCCATTGACAAAACAACAGCTGATTTATATACTGAAAGTGTAGGCAGGAATATGCTGTATACTCACATTACCGAATTTGCGTTTAAGCGTCATGTACTGGCGCCGGCTGTGGGAGGGCCGCCAGAAGGCGAAGGGATAAAGGATGAAATATTTAGAGAATAAGAGGCAAAAAGTTGGGAAAGTATGAAAAAGTTTTGCAGGATGTATTATCTGGCAAGAAAGATGGGAACATAAATTTCAATGAACTGTGCTGCCTTCTTGAAAAATTGGGATGTAAACAGGAAAGAATTGCTGGAAGCCATCATATTTTTTCTTACAAAAATGTGGCTGAGCTGATAGATATCCAGCCAGACAAGAGGGATCATTCAAAAGCGAAAGCATATCAGGTAAAGCAGGTTAAAAAATTTATTGTTAAATATATAGAGGTGTTGTAAGCTATGGGAAAATATGAAATTATTATCTGGTGGAGCAAAGAAGATAACTGTTATCTGGCAGACGTTCCAGAACTTCCTGGATGTATGGCGGATGGTGAAAATCTAAGAGAAGTTGTAGAAGCCGTTGAGGAATCTATAAAGTTATGGATTGAAGTAAACACACAAAGGGGCATAGCCATTCCAGAACCAAAAGGCCGTTTATTATATGCATGAGGAATAAACCAGTTACGCTGGCAGAAAGACATGCATTGTTTAATAGGCCGTAAGAAGCGCTCGCAAGTTAGAAAATTTCCTAAGTTTTTTGATATATGAAGTTATAGATAAGCCTGTAAATATATCCGGTGATGTATATAAGGAGTATTCCAAAGATAAAAATGCTTGTGATGTCTGTCCTGGATATCAGGAAATGATACTTGTTCCAGATGATGTTTACGAAAGAATTGTAAAGCAGACTGGCTAACCAGTCCGCAATTCTTTTATCATATATTTCTCTTTACATTTAATACATTCATTAACGCTTCCTGTAATACTCTTGAAACATTAATTCCAGCATGTTCAGCTTCATAATTAAGCCAGCTTGGAAGCGCAACATTTCTTCTGACGGTTTTAGTATCCGCTTTTTTTCTATACTCGGAAAAATCAACATCTATATACGTCAAAATACCTTTAGAGAAATCAATATCCTCTGTATGATGCTTTACTTTTTCAATCGCATCATCCTGAACTGATGGCACAGGAAGTTCCTCAGCATTATCTTCCATTGAAATCCCTGCCACTCCAATCGCATCCCGTGCCATTTCAATCGCATCCGCAAAAGTATCCGCTTCTGTGAAAATTTCCATATCAGGTACACATATTAAAAAAGGATATTCAGAACCGTCATTCGTATTTACGATAAAAGCTGGATAAGCCTGTTTCATATCATTCACTCCTTATAATAATTTCCATTTTCTAAGTATCAGTCTTGCTAAAGTTTCATTTAACTTCTTTATGTCTTGGAACTTTTTCTGTATCACTTCCTCTTCTGTATATGTCATGATTTCCGCCATGCCTCTCAAAAGAAAAACCCGCATCTTCAAGTTTCTTAATTTAATCTCTTTGTTTCATTAGTGTTCCTCCATGTGATATATTATACACACTAATTACACAATGGTCTATATTTTTGTAATACAAAATCCAAATGAATATTTTGCGGTGTTTGTATTTTCTGATATTTATAGTCACCTCATAAATTTTGGATTTTTGTATTGACCGGACAGTTACTGTACGGTATATGATATCATACACAGGGAAAAGGTACAAGGAGAATGGAGGAAACTATTTATGGAAAACTCAAATGTATATGAAAAGCCTGTAACACGGAAGAATATCTTAAAATTTGCTGTTCCGACCATTGCAATGACAGTGTTCATGTCTTTTTACACCATGGCTGACGGGCTGTTTGTGTCGAATCTGATTGGAACGAATGCGCTTTCTGCCATCAATCTGACAGCGCCCGTCATCCAGCTTGTTACGGCGATTTCCACCATGCTTGCAACCGGGGGCAGTGCAGTTATCATGAAAAAAATGGGGGAACACAGGTGCGAGGAAGCGAAGGAGGATTTTACATTTCTGATTCTGGTAAATGTCATCGCAGGGATTGTGATGTGTGCGGCCGGGTATCTGGCAATGGGGCATATTTTTGCCGGCATGAACCTTTCCGCGGATGTAGAAAGGTACTGTGTGGAATATTTAAGCCGGTATCTGATGTTTACCGTTCCGATTCTTTTGATGAATAATTTCACGCTTTATATGATTGCCAGTGAAAAGGCGAAGCTTTCCCTTGTCTGCTCTGTGACGGGCGGTGTCCTGAACATGGTGCTTGATTATGTGTTTATCGCCGGGTTTGGCATGGGAATCAGCGGCGCTGCGATTGCAACGGGGCTTGGCTATTCCGTAACGGCTGCTGCGGGGCTGTTTGTGTTCAGTCAGAAAAAAAATCTTCTGCATTTCAAAAAACCGGTATTCCGGTTTCGGGTTCTTGCAAATGCGTCCGCAAATGGATGCTCGGAGATGGCGACTGCGCTCGTTACCGGAATCATTACAATGATGTTCAACTGGACGATGCTGCATTATGTGGGTGAGGACGGGGTTGCTGCGGTTACGATTATCATGTATGTGCTGATGTTTGCAAGCTCCCTGTATACAGGGTATTCCTATGGCGTGGCGCCGATGCTCAGCTATTATTACGGGGAACTCAACCGCGGCAAGCTGAAAAAGCTGGCGGCAGTCAGCCTGAAGGTGATTGCGGAGATTTCCGTAGTGACCGCTGCGGCGTCCTTCCTGCTGACAAAGCCGCTGGTGTCCGTTTTTGCCCGCCCGGATAATCCGGTGTATAATCTGGCAGTGACCGGGAACAGAATCTGTACGATAGCGCTGTTGTTTATCGGCTTTAATATTTTTGCCAGCGGGATGTTTACGGCATTATCGAATGGAGCGGTTTCGGCTATCCTGGCATTTTCAAGGTCATTTGTGTTTATGCTGATTACGATGATTGTGCTTCCGCTTATTTTAGGCGTGAACGGAATCTGGCTGGCAACGCCTGCGGCAGAACTGATGGCGCTTGCATTGTCCGTTTTTATGTTTCTGAAATACAGGAAGAGGTATGGCTATTAAGGAGCCATGCGCCCTGATTTATAAATAGCAGGGCTGTAACATGGCGAAATCATAAAAAGGGTCTTGATTTTTCAAAAGCAGTATGCTATTATCGTCATATGTCGAAAATGGAGGTGGATGCATGGCAAGACCGGTCCGCTGCAGAAGAATCTGTTCTGAGCCTTTGTACGAAAGCTTTGCTCCGTGCGGAATGCAGGATACAGGCCAGGTACAGTTATCTGTGGATGAATTTGAGGCAGTCCGTCTGATTGACCATGAAAAGAGGACTCATGAACAGTGTGGCAGGCAGATGGGGATTTCGCGTACGACCGTTACGGAAATTTACGAACGGGCAAGGGCGAAAATAGCTGACTGTATTGTCAATGGCAAAAAACTTTATATTTCAGGCGGAAATTATGCGCTCTGCGACGGTTCTTCCGGGAAGTGCTGTGGCAGAACATGCAGAAAAAGAAAAGACGCAGCTTTCAACAGGACTGCGGATGGAAAGGAAGCAGAGATGAAAAAGATAGCAGTTACGTATGAAAATGGAAATGTGTTCCAGCATTTTGGGCATACACAGCAGTTTAAGATTTATGATATTGAAGACGGAAAAGTTACAGGGGAACAGGTAATCAGTACGGAAGGAAGCGGCCATGGCGCCCTGGCCGGGCTGCTTGCATCCTTACAGGCAGATACGTTAATCTGCGGCGGAATCGGTGCAGGCGCACAGACCGCATTAGCGCAGGCTCAAATCCAGCTGTACGGCGGCGTGTCCGGCAGCGCGGATGAAGCAGTCAGCGCACTTCTTGCCGGGAATCTGCAGTTTAATCCAAACGTTCGCTGCAGCCATCATGACCACCACGGGGAAGGACATGCGTGCGGACATGATAAGCATGGCTGTGGAGGAAACGGGAAAAATGAGTAAATTACCGGTGGGAATTCAGGTTTACGGACTGAGAGATTTGATTGAAAATACACCTGACAGATTTGAACAGGTCATGATGCAGGTAAAAGAACTGGGATATGACGGGGCAGAGCTGGCCGGATTATACGGTCTGGAGCCGGAGTATATCAGAGAAGTTTTCGACAAAGCCGGACTTATCCCGATATCTGCGCATGTTCCTTTTGAGGAGCTTGCGGCGGACCCTGAGGCGGCAGCAGAGACATATAAAAAAATCGGCACAGAGTATCTTGCAGTCCCTTGTCTTCCAAAGGAGAGCCGTCCGAATGCGCCAGGATATCAGGAAGCATTGAAAGAGATGGCACGGATTGGAAAAATCATGAAAGAAAATGGCATTACACTGCTGTATCATAACCATGATTTTGAATTTGAAACGCTTCCAGACGGGGAGTATGCATTTGACAATATTTATGCCGAAGTCCCGGAAGAGTTTTTAAAAGCAGAACCGGATGTATGCTGGATAAAAGCGGCTGGCCAGAGCCCGCAGGAATATCTGCGCAGATATAAGGGAAGAAACGAAATTGTACATCTGAAGGATTTTTATAAAGAAGGAAATCCGAATCTGCATAACACGGAGGAATCCGGGACAGAGACCGGTATCTTTGAATTCCGTCCGGTAGGATTTGGAATGCAGATATGGGAACCGATTCTGGATGCGGTTTTAGAATCCGATGCAAAGTGGGTCGTTGTAGAACAGGACAGACATTATGACTTAGACCCGTTAGAGGCGGCCAGACGCAGCAGGGAATATCTTAAAATTTTAGGCTGGTAAGGAAAGAGAAAGAACTTTTGAGTATATCGCAAAAGTTCTTTCTCTTTTTTGATGCATGGAATCGATTGCTGTGCGCATTTTGAATGACAGCCGGCTCTATGGCATTGTCTCTTTTGCATAAATATATATTTTTAAACTGTGCAGTTTCTACAAACTTATCTATGAACTCATTTTCCTGCTTTACAGAAATAATAACTTGTGCTATCTTATAATTAAACTTGTTGTACAAGTTATAAATAATGTACAACTAAATAATAAAAAGGAGGAACAACATGAAAAAACGAAGGAAACATCTGGCGGCATTCTTTCTGACTGCCGCACTGGCTGCGGGGCTTGCAGGATGCGGCTCTTCCGGCAGCGGGAACGAATCCGGGAAAGGAGGGGGACCTCATATCGGAATCATTTTTACACAGGCAGGGCTGGGCGGAAATTCATTTAATGATCTGGCATTGGACGGTGTGCGGCGCGCGGCCGGCGAGCTTGGCATTACTTATGACCAGGTGGAACCGAAATCGGTGGCGGATGAAGAGATTATTCAGGATGAAATGGCATCTTCCGGGGAATATGACCTGATTATCTGTGTCGGGGATGAGCAGGTGGACGCATTAAATAATGTAGCTTCTGTGTATACAGAACAGCGGTTTGCACTTTTAGATGCGGTTTCGGAGCTTGAAAATGTCGCTTCTTATTCGTGCAAGGCACAGGAAGGCAGTTTTATGGCGGGCGCGCTTGCCGTCCTTGCAAAACAGGAGCAGATGGACAAAAGGCTTCAGGATAATCATACGGTCGGATTTATCGGCGGCGTGGACAATCCGCTGATTAATCAGTTTGCAGCCGGGTATCAGGCAGGCGCGCTTTATGCTGACCCGGAAGTTACAGTGCTTATGGATTATGCGGGCGGATTTAATGATCCTACGACAGCAAAGACGATTGCCAATACGTTTTATGAAAAAGGGGCGGATGTGATTTTCCATGCTTCCGGAGCTTCCGGCATGGGAGTATTTCAGGCGGCGGAAGAAAAGAATTTTATCAGTATGGGAGTTAATTTAAACCAGAATTCGATTGCACCGGATTACATTATGGCCAGTATGTTAAAAAAACTGGACACCTGTGCATACCATGCGATTGCAAGCATTGTGGAAGATACTTATACAGGAGAAAACCAGCTGCTCGGGCTTCGCGACGGCGGCGTAGACCTTACACTGGAAGGAAGCCGCATTCAGGTTTTGGACAGTGTGAAAGAAAAGCTGGATGAAATCAGGCAGGCTATCGTAAACGGCGAAATCGAAGTTCCAGACGAGCTGTAAAAAACAGCAGAAAAGGAGTCAGGTATGGATGCAATCAAAATGAAAGGCATTGTAAAATGCTTCGGCCCCGTGCGGGCAAATGACGGAATAGATTTGACGGTAAAGCAGGCAGAAATTCACTGTTTATTAGGAGAAAACGGAACCGGAAAAAGCACGCTGATGAACATTTTATTCGGGCTGTATCATCCGGATGAAGGAGAGATTTATATTCATGAGAAAAAGGCTGCGATTGCAAACCCGAATGATGCCTGCAGGCTTGGAATCGGAATGGTTCACCAGCATTTTATGCTCGTAAACCAGCTGACGGTGCTGGAAAATATTATTATCGGAAACGAGCCGGGCGGGATATTTTTAGACCAAAAAGAAAGCGAAAAAAGAGTATCTGACCTTGCGCAGCGGTTCGGATTTCAGATTGCGCTTCATGAAAAAATCGTAAACCTTTCGGTCGGCATGCGACAGAGGGTGGAAATTTTAAAAACGCTTTACCGCGGCGCGGACATTATTATCCTGGATGAGCCGACTGCCGTGCTGACACCGCAGGAAGCAGACGAACTGTTTAAAATACTGCGGCAGTTAAAAAAAGACGGAAAGACAATTATTTTTATTACACACAAACTAAATGAAACGATGGCGCTTTCAGACCGTATTACGGTGATTCGCAAGGGAAAGGTCGTATTTACCTGCGATACGAAGGATACGAGTGAGAAAGAACTGGCAGCGCGGATGGTCGGAAGGTCGGTCGAAACGGTTGTGGCGAAAAAAGGCAGAATCGGAAAAACCGTTTTGGAATTAAAACAGGTGCGTCTTTTGGAGAAAGCCAGTCAGACAGTGAGCTTTTCGGTGCATGCCGGTGAAATCTTAGGCATTGCAGGAGTGGACGGCAACGGGCAGCAGGAGTTAGAAGCAATGATTGCAGGCACGCAGAAGGTAACAGAAGGCGCCATTTTCATAAACGGGATTCCGGCAGAAAATATGTCTGTCAGAGAACGCAAAAAACTGGGGCTTGGCTATATTCCGTCAGACCGCCACCGCAATGCGATGATTCCTTCGTTTTCCATTACAGAAAATTTCCTCCTTGGCTATCAGGAAAACCCGGAATACTGCAGGCACGGCTTCATTCAGTTTGACGCGCTTAAAGAAGATGCCAGGAAACAGGCGGAGCTTTTTGAAACCAGATTTGCCGGGCTGGAGCAGCAGATTGGACAGCTTTCCGGGGGCAATCAGCAGAAAATTGTATTCGGAAGAGAAACCAGCCACAATCCTTCCTTTATGCTTGTTGCGCAGCCTGTCCGCGGCCTGGATATCGGAGCGATTGAAAAGGTACATAAAACACTGCTGGATTTAAAAGAACAGGGCAGGGCCATTCTTCTGATATCGGCCGAACTGTCGGAAGTCATGAATCTGAGCGACCGCATTGCTGTTTTATATGAAGGAGAAATCAGTGCGCTGTTTGAAAACAGTACATATACAAAGGAAGAAATCGGCCTGTTTATGACGGGCAAAAAACAAGGGCAGGACAAAAGCAGCTCTGGAAATACAGGAGGTAAAGACGAATGAATCAGGCAGAAAACCGGAACGAATTGTTAAAATCCCTGGCAGCAATCGGCATTGCCCTTTTCATAGGCGCACTGTTTATTCTTCTGTCGGGCGAATCACCGTTTGAAGCATACAGCGCGCTGCTAAAAGGCGCCCTTGGCAGTCCGAAATCCATTGCCAATACAATCAGCAAGAGTATTCCGCTGGCATTTACGGGACTGGCGGTAGCGCTCGGCTCCCGCTGCGGCATGCTAAATATCGGGGCGGAAGGGCAGCTGCACGCAGGAGCAATGGCAGCGGTACTGACAGCACTGGGCCTGTCAGCGCTGCCGGGTCCCATTGTTATGCCGGTCAGCATTCTGGCCGGAGTCGCAGCCGGCATGGCAGTCGGCAGTATTCCTGGCATTTTTAAGGCGAAGCTTCATACGAGCGAGGTGATTGTAGCAATTATGCTGAATTATATATGCACGCTGTTTACATCCTGGCTTGTCAACGGCCCGGCTAAGGCTCAGGGCTCTGCCTCACAGACGCATGTCATTCCGCAGGGCGCATGGCTTTCAAGGCTGATTCCGCAGACACAGCTTACGACATCTTTGTTTCTGCTGCTTGCTGCAGCCGCTGCCGTTTACATTTTTTTGTGGAAGACATCGCCAGGCTATCAGCTGCGTGCTGTAGGCGCGAATGCTTCTGCGGCAGGCACAGCCGGAATTAAAGTAAATACATGCCTGATTATGGGCATGGTATTGAGCGGCGGCCTGGCAGCGCTTGCGGGCGTAACGGAAGTATTCGGCAAATACCACAGGTTTATTGAAGGATTTTCCCCGTCCTTTGGCTTTACCGGCATTGCCGTAGCCATTCTTGGGAAAAATCATCCGGCAGGCGTTCTTTTGACAGCTCTTTTATTCGGGATTATGGATATGGGCTCCCTGCGCATGAGCAGAGTTACAAGTGTGTCTGCAAATATGGTAACCGTTGTCCAAAGCCTTGTAATCCTCCTGGTCGCAGCGCCGGAACTGATTAAATGGCACAAAAACAGAAAGAGAGGGTAAGATTATGGCAGCTTTCAATCATTTTTTTGCGCTGATGCTTCAGCTGTCTGTTCCGATTGTGTTAGGAGCTCTCTGCGGCACGATTGCAGAACGGGGCGGAGTGATTCTGCTTGGTGTGGAAGGCCTGATGCTGGCTGGCGCATTTGCAGGCGTGGCAGGTTCTTATTTTACGGGCTCTGCATTTGCGGGCGTATTGTTTTCAATTGCTGCGGGTGTTCTGCTGGGCTGGATATACGCGCTGTTCTGCCTTAAATGGAAAGCGAATCAGTCTGTGGCTGGTGTCGGTGTAAACCTGTTTGCCAGCGGAATTACCGCTGTATTATTAAAAGCCATCTGGCATACGGAAGGCATGTCAGAGTCTGTGGCTGCGGTTTCGAGCCTGACAGTGCCGGGGCTGTGCGATATTCCGGTGCTTGGCGCGCTGTTTAAAGACCAGTCGCCGTATTTATATGCGATGTTTGTGATAGTGGCGGCAGTCTGGGTTTTATTTTACAAGACAAAATACGGGCTGCGTTACCGGGCAATCGGTGACCATCCGCATGCCGTGCAGACAGCCGGCGTTCCGGTTAACCGTTACCGCTACACTGCCATGATGGCGGCGGGCGCGATTGCGGGTCTGGCGGGTTCTTACCTGTCACTGTCACAAAATAACCTGTTTGTTACGGACATGACAGCCGGACGAGGCTTTATGGGGCTTGCGGCCAATATTTTCGGAGGCTGGCAGCCGGCGGGGTCTCTTGGAGCCGGCATGGTATTTGCTCTGGCACAGGCTGCGCGGTTTTATCTGACCGATTTTGCAATTCCGTCCCAGATTGTGCAGATGCTGCCGTATGCTGTTACGCTGTTCATCCTTCTGATTGTCGGAAAGCGGGTAAAGGGGCCGGAAGCGCTCGGAAAGCTGGCAGATTAAGCGGAAATATCAGCCAGGAGAAATATTACAGCTTAAAGCACTTGTCATACTGGTAAAATCAGTATATACTTCCAGTAAAACAATATATGGAAGGAGTCTGTACCAGTTTGAATCAGATATTAAAAGAAAAAAATGTCAAAATCCCATTATATGTAACGGTTTATGAAACAATCTGCCAGTGGCTGAGGGAAGGAAAATACAAGCCGGGAGATAAACTGCCGGGAGAAAATGTGTTATCGGAGCAGTTTCAGGTAAGCAGAGGCACACTGCGCCAGGCCATGCTGCTGCTGCAGGAAGACGGGCTTATCAGTAACCATCAGGGAAAAGGAAACATTGTCCTGTCAAATCAGAATTTTGCGTCAAACGGGCTGGAAAAAATCGGAAATCCCATTGTTGATTTCTGTGTCCAGCCGATTGACCGGGCAGTGACAGCCATCGGCTTTCAGCCGCCGACACGCAAGCATCAGGAAGTCTTAAAGCTGCGTCCTTCGAGCATTGTCGCGGTAATCGACATTACGTATTACTGTAAAGAGTCTCCGGTCGGATTTGCAATGATTTATATGCCGCATGAGCTGCTCGATGCCGGGCGGGTGGATTTGGAAAATACGGACAGTGTATATGAATTTTATTCACAGCTGCTTGCTTCGAACGGACTTTACAGCGATACGAAACTGCGTATTGTCCATGCCAGGGAACGTCTGGCTGACATCCTGCATATTCCGCAGGGAGACCCGCTGCTTATTCTGGAGGAAGAGCTTTATACAGAATACGATAAGCCGGTACTGTCCCAGAAGCTGTATATGGGTGCTGATTTGTATGAAATCAGCTTGCGCAGAAAAAACAAGTAACACGGTCAGTTTCTGAAAATAACAGCAGGCCGGCAGAGGGAATCTGTCTTAACAGGCATGCAGACACGTTACCGGGATTTTGGCTGTCATTTGAAAGAATAAGGAGAATATCATTATGAAAACATTTCACAACGAAGCCGAAGACGGACAGATTGCAAAAACTGTGTTAATGCCGGGCGACCCTCTGCGGGCAGAGTATATTGCTAAAAATTATCTGGAAGACGCATTTTGCTACAACCGGGTGCGCGGTATGTACGGATATACCGGATATTATAAAGGAACACAGATATCCGTGCAGGGAAGCGGCATGGGCATTCCGTCTATGGGAATCTATGCATATGAACTGTTTCATCATTATCATGCACAGCGCATTATCCGAATCGGCACGGCAGGGGCTATTCACAGGCATGTAAATGTCGGCGATCTTGTCTTTGCCATGGGCTGCTGTACCAACTCTAATTTTGCTGCCCAGTATCATCTGCCAGGAATATTTGCTCCGCTTGCGGATTTTACACTGTTACAGCAGGCTGCAGCCTATGCACAGGAGCAGGGCATCCGCTATCATGCAGGCAGTGTGTTCAGTTCAGATGTATTTTATGAAGACAGGCCTGGAGAAAAGGGCATCTGGGCAGATATGGGCGTGCTGGTCCAGGAGATGGAGACAATGTCTTTGTACTGTACCGCTGCAAGGGCTGGAAAGCAGGCGCTTGGCATACTGACAGTCGGAAGCAGTATTTACAGTGATGCGGCACTTACAAATGAGCAGCGTGAAAAAAATCTGGACAGCATGATACGATGCGCATTAGAGCTGGCTGTGCAGTCATAGTCCTTACAGACCTTATCACAGAAAAAATAGGAATGGATATAGATAAACAGGTGCAGTTATGGTATACTTATCTGCAGCTTCATCCACAGGCCAGACGGAACATATTAGGAGAATAAAAATGGCGAAAAAGAAATTTTATGCTGTAAAAAAAGGAAAACAGACCGGAATCTTTGACACATGGGAGGAATGTAAGCGCATGGTACACGGGTTTCCAGGAGCTGTTTACAAAAGCTTTGAAACAAAGCAGGAAGCAGACGGGTACCTGAACGGTGCACAGCAGGTACAGACGGTGCAGCCGGAAGATAAAAATCTGCTGGCCGCATATGTTGACGGCAGTTATGATAACAAACTCCGGCGCTATTCCTTTGGATGTGTTCTGATTACGCCGGATGGGAATATCATCAGAGAATCCGGCAGCGGAAACGATCCAAAATCACTGGCACTTAGAAATGTTGCCGGAGAGATGATGGGAGCGGTGCATGCAGTGAACTGGGCGAAAGAAAATGGTTATCAGGCAATTGATATCCGCTATGATTATGCCGGAATCGAACAGTGGGCTACCCATGGCTGGCAGGCCAAAAATGAGCTTACACAGCAGTATGCAGCATTTATGGACAGCAGCATGCAGCAGATGTCGGTTCGGTTTACCAAGATAGCTGCGCATACAGGCAATCAGTACAACGAAGAGGCGGACAGGCTTGCGAAAAAGGCGCTTTTGGAATTGTAAAAAGATGATTCAGCCATGGTAAAAGCTTTTGCCATGGCTGGATTTGTTTATGTATCTTTGGAAAGCTCTGCGTAAATATCCAGACGCCGGGTTAATGGAATTTTCAGCATTTCCATAATTTTATCAGCTGTCCAGCCGGTACTTTCCATCAGATTTTTGACAGAAAGCAGCAGTGTTTCCTGCCGGCCTTTCTGGATTCCCTCCTGGATGCCTTCCTGAATAGCTTCCTGCCGCAGCATTTCCATAGTTTCTGCTTCATTATATTCTGTCAGACACATATCTTTTACCTCCGCTTTGTTTGATACAATAAATTTTCTTATTTCAAAATCATTTGGTATATCGTAAATTGCCTGTTCAATGGCATCACCGATTCTGTCTGCTTTTTTCTCTAAACAGTCTGTCTGGCATTCCAGATTTTTTCTTACTTGTGCCATAAACCATGCGTATTCTTCCAGAGGCTTTTAAGACGCAAGTATCTGCCGGCTGTGTCCGAAGCTTATATTTGTAATAGTTTGGACAGGGGGATGATAATGGCCTCTCGGACGCCGGGTGACGGGAAGATGCACCGGCTTCCTGTGACGGCTCC
>CANDJC010000107.1 GCA_947384955.1 uncultured Eubacterium sp.
TGGCAGTAAGCCAGGGCGAATAGGTGCCGCGTCCCGTCCGGTATCACAGCCTTGATGCAGAATGCTTAGGGATTCTTAACATTCTGGAGCAGCCGCAGGAAGACCGTGCAAATCCCCTCTCCCGGCGTCCGCGCAGCCATAATACCCCTCCCCCCTGTCTGCTGTAGGGCCGTGCTGTCTTGAACATTTTATGAAAAAATGCTATAATACTGCATAATTCAGAATGGCTGTGATTTCGAAAAAGTACAGGCAGAATGCATATGGAGGTATTGATATGTCAGAAAGATTAACATGGGAACAGATTCAGGAGAGATATCCAGACCAGTGGGTGGGCCTGGCAGAGACGGAATATGAACCGGATAATGACGCGACGATTAAATCTGCGGTTGTCCGGTATACCGATAAGTCCAAAAGTGAGCTGACACGGATGCAGATACAGACAAATGGAGAGCTGATAGGTGTTTATACAACACCGGATTCTATTTTTCAGCTGGGAGCAGTGGGGTATTTTGGATGAAGCAGTTTGTAATGCCATTAGTGAAAAACAGTTTAAGGCCGGTAGTAAAAATGACGAACTGGAATAATTTCAGGGCATTATTAGATACAGGGGCCTATTTCCCAGTCTGGACGGATGATGAGCATATTCTGGATGACTTGGGAGGAAGACTTGTAAAAAAAGATATTTTCTTTGGAGGCTTTGGCGGAACTGCCAGGGGATGTTTATATGAACTGGAAAGTATGACGGTTGGCGGGCTGATATTTCCAAATACACATATCATCGCATGCAGGGATTTAAAAGATGTGCCGTTTCAGCTGATTTTAAGTGCAGCAATGTTTCGCGGACTGATTTATGAAATTGACGATAAAAACCACAGACTAAATATCACGGTGCCTGACAAAGAGAGCACGGTCAGGAATTTAAGAATAGAAGATTCAGAAGGCAGAGTGCATATTTTATCGCATTCCTTATATCCGGATTCAGCGTTATCTCATAGCTAAAGTGTTCTGCATGACGGGATGCGGTATATGCAGAGTGCGTCCCGGGGCTGGAGGATTCAGCGGCATCCCTTTGGAATCATGAATGCCAGGAAGGGCTGTTATGCAGCTTTTACAGAAGGAGATTTATTATGTCATTACAGTTTATCACAGGCAATTCCGGCAGCGGAAAGTCCACATGGCTTTATGAGCAGGTGATTGCAGAAGCGGCGGAGTATCCGCAGAAAAATTTTCTGTATCTTGTTCCAGAGCAGTTTACGATGCAGACACAGAAAGAATTTATTGACCGTCATCCGTCCCATTCTATTTTAAATATTGATGTGCTTAGTTTTGAACGGCTTGCGTACCGTGTGTTTGACGAGCTTGGCATGATGGATTTTGTGGTATTAGAAGAGACAGGGAAAAATCTGGTGCTGCGCAGTGCGGCATTAAAGAAGGAAGGCAGTCTGTCGGTGCTTGGCGCAGGGATTCGCAAAACCGGATATATCAGTGAGATAAAATCGCTGATATCTGAGCTGACGCAGTACCATGTATCGCCGGAAGATTTGGAAAGCGTGCGGGACGGGTTAGAGCAGAAAAATGCCCTCTGGTATAAGCTGGGGGATATTTTGACGCTGTACCGGGGGTTTCAGGATTTTCTGGAAGGAAAGTATGTGACATCGGATGAAATCGTTACGCTTTTAACAAAGGCGGCCTGCGAGTCGAAGATGCTGAAGGGCAGTGTCGTTGTGCTGGATAACTATACCGGATTTACGCCTGTGCAGAATGAATTTTTGGAGGAACTGCTCGTGCTGGCTGAGCGTGTGCAGGCCGCACTGACGACAGACGACAGAGAGCCGTTATACGGACGGGCGAATGTTCAGGAGCTTTTTTATCTGAGCAAAAAGACGTACCAGTCGCTCTGCGAGATTGCAAAGCGCCAGGGAGTGGAGATTTTAGAGCCGGTTGTTATGGGAAACGGCAGAAACAGGCGGTATCAGAATGCGCCGGCGATTTTTCATTTAGAGCAGAATCTGTTTCGAAGGAATCCCGCAAAATACAGGGAGAATCCCGCTGAGATTCAGATATGCAGCCTGTTTCAGCCGAAAAACGAGCTTCGGTATGTGGCGGGGGAAATCCGAAGGCTGGTAAGCGGGCACGGGTATCGTTTTATTGATATAGCGGTAGTAACAGGCGATGTGCCGTCTTATGCCAGTTATGCGGAAGAGATATTTGCGCAGTATGAGATACCGCTGTTTATTGACCAGAAGAAAAATATTCTGTTTCATCCGGTGACGGAACTGGTGCGGGCGGTGCTGGAAATGGAAACGAGCGATTATTCTTATGAAAGCGTGATGCGGTTTTTAAAAAGCGGGTTAAGCGGTATCGATACGGATACGGCAGACCTGATGGAAAATTATCTGCTCGCGTTCGGCATTCGGGGATGGAAGCGGTTTCAAAGCAGCTGGGTGCGTCCGGCAGTGTGGCTCGAAGAGGCGGAGCTTGCACTGTTAAATGAAGCGCGGGAGCAGCTTGCGGCATGTTTTGAGCCGTTTCATAAAATATTCCATAATAAAAAGTCATCTGTGCGGGAGCTGACGGCGGCTTTGTATGAGCTGCTTGTCACACTGCATATTGAAGAACAGCTGCGGGAGCAGAAGGAGCAGTTTGAGGCAGAGGGAATGCTTGCGCAGGCGAAGGAAAACGAACAGATTTACGGGATTGTGATGGAGCTGTTTGATAAAATCGCAGAACTGTTAGGCGACGGGCAGATTCCGGTAAAGGAGTATGCGCAGATTTTAGAGGCCGGGTTTGAAGCGTCGAAAGTAGGCATTATCCCGCCCGGGTATGACAGGGTATTATTCGGCGATATCGAGCGGACCAGGCTGGAGCACATTAAAGTGCTGTTTTTTATCGGAGTCAATGACGGCATTATTCCAAAAGACGAGGCAGGAAGCGGCATTTTATCGGAATATGAGAGGGAAAAGCTGGCCCGGTTTGATTTGACGCTTTCTCCGACAGCAAGGGAAAAGGCTTTTATCCAGAAATTTTATCTGTATTTAAATCTGACAAAACCTTCGGACCGGCTGTATCTGACCTGTTCGCAGACCGGGCAGGACGGGGAGACGAGGCGGAGGTCTTATGTAATCGGGACTGTTTTAAAAATGTTTCCGCATCTTCGCGTAACCGTGCCGAAGGAGGATACGCTTGTAACGCCCGAAAGCAGCCTGCAGTATTTTTTGGATGGACTAAAGGATGCGGAACGCGGGGAAGAAAGCGGGGAGTGGAAGGCGCTGTATGCCTGGTATATGCGGCATGAAGCATGGGCCGGGGCGGTGTCCGGTTACATAAAGGCGGCTTTTTATTCGCATAAGGATACAAGGCTTGGCGCGCAGCTGTGCCGCAGCCTGTACGGAAAAGTGCTGGAAAATTCCGTAACGAGGCTGGAACGGTTTGCCGGGTGTGCGTTTGCGCATTTTTTACAGTACGGGCTGAAGCTGGCGAAACGGCAGATGAATGAATTTGAGCCGGTGGATTTTGGGAATATTCTGCACAGCGCGCTGGAAGAGTTTGCAAAACGGATGCACAAGGCTGGGGACGACTGGTTTCATATTACGCAGCAAAATCAGAGGCAGTATGCAAAGGAGGCCATTGAGCTTGCGATTGCGCAGTGCAGCAATACCGCGTTAGCGGAGGGCGAACGGAATATTTATCTTGTACGGCGCATGGAAAAGGTGCTGAACCGGACGGTGGAGGTACTGGGCCGCCAGATTCGAAGCGGCAGCTTTATACCGGAAAATTATGAAGTGGCGTTTGAATATGTGAACCGGCTGGATGCGATTCAGTTTACGCTGGGAGAAGAAGAAAAGATGCGTTTAAGAGGCCGGATTGACCGGATGGACGTCTGGGAACGGGAAAAGGAGGTCTATGTCAGGGTCATTGACTATAAATCCGGCAGCACGAGCTTTCAGCTGGTTTCCCTTTATCACGGCCTGCAGCTGCAGCTGGTTGTATATCTGAATGCGGCTATGGAGCTGATGCACGCAAAGCATCCGGATAAGGAGGTAAAGCCGGCCGGGATTTTTTACTATCATATCGACGACCCGGTGCTGGAGCTGGATGAAGAGGAATCCGAGGAAGAAATCCGGGAACAGATTTTCGCAAAGCTGAAGCTGGACGGTTATGTCAGTTCAGACCCGGAGGTTTACCGGGCGATGGACCATCAGATGGACGCCGCGTCCAAAATACTTCCGGTAACGGAAAACAAAGACGGCTCGCTTCGGAAAAATTCCAAGGCGGCAAGCGGGGAGCAGTTTGCGGTCATATCCGATTATGTAAACCGCAAAATTTCCGAGCTTGGCAGACGCATGATACAGGGGGAGATTTCCGTAAATCCTTATGAGCTTGACGGCAGCACGCCATGCGGTTACTGTCCGTATCAGAGTGTATGCGGATTTGATGAAAAAATAGACGGATTCGGATACCGGAGGCTCAAAAAATTTGACCAGGCATCGGAGATTTTAGAGAAAATGGCGCAGGAAGAAGAGGAAGGAAATCAATAGTAAGAAAGAATGGCGGGACGGTAAGGATATGGGCGTAACTTGGACAGAGGAACAAAGAAAAGTAATTGAGTTAAAAAACAGAAATCTTTTAGTATCTGCCGCAGCAGGCTCCGGGAAGACGGCTGTGTTAGTCGAGCGGATTGTGCAGAAGGTGCTCGATAAAAAACATCCGGTGGATATTGACCGGATGCTCATTGTCACATTTACGAAGGCGGCAGCCGCACAGATGCGGGAACGAATCAGCCAGGCGGTGGAAGCACGCATGGAACAGGAGCCGGAGAATGCAAACCTGCAGCGTCAGGCCACGTTAGTGCATAATGCGCAGATTACAACCATAGACAGCTTCTGCCTTTATGTCGTACGCAATTATTTTCAGACGATTGATTTAGAGCCGTCCTTTCGGATTGCAGACCCGGGGGAGCTGCGGCTTTTAAAGGCAGATGTGGCGGCGCAGGTGATGGAACAGCATTATAAGGAAAAAGACGAAGGATTCCTGCAGCTTGCCGACCGGTATGCGACGGCGAGAAGCGATGCGGCGTTAGAGGATTTTATGATGCGGCTGTATGATTTTTCACAGAGCTATCCGTGGCCGCTCGAATGGCTTTCGTCGCTTGAGAGCTGTTACAAAATCGAAAGTCAGAATGAGCTGAATGCACAGAAATGGATGCAGGGATTTTTGAAGTATTTAGGATATGTGACGGCAGATTTGAAAAGGCAGATGCAGGAGGCGGCAGCGCTTTGCAGGGATGCCGACGGCCCGCAGATGTATCTGGCGGCTGTAGAGGATGATATCGGTCTGCTGGAGCAGTTATGCGGCTGCAGCAGTTACGGGGAATATGCGAAGCAGCTATTAAATCTGAAATTTACAAAGCTGGGCGTAAACCGAAAATATGAGGGAAGCAGGCAAAAGCAGGAGCAGGTAAAGGAATGGCGCAAAATGCTCAAAGATATGCTCGGCAAAATTAAAAAGAAGTATTTTTATCAGGACAGCGGCGCCATGCTGTCGGATATCCAAAAAATCCTGCCGGATGTGTCCGCACTGGCAGAGCTTGCGATATCTTTTACAAACGCTTACCAGGAGAAAAAGGAAGAGCGCAGTGTCCTGGACTTTTCGGATATTGAGCATTATGCGTTAAAAATCCTGGTGGATGAAACGTCCAGGCAGGCGACCGCGGCGGCAAGGGAGCTGCGGGAAACGTTTGAGGAGATTATGATTGACGAGTACCAGGACAGCAATTATGTGCAGGAAACCATTCTGCGGGCAGTTTCCCGCGAGGAATCCGGGCAGAATAATATTTTTATGGTCGGGGATGTTAAACAGAGCATTTACCGTTTCCGCCTGGCCAGGCCGGAGCTTTTTATTGAGAAATATAAGACGTATACCGAAGAGGAAAGCAGCTGCCAGAAAATTGACCTTTCCAAAAATTTCCGCAGCCGCAAGGAAACCGTAGACAGCATTAACTGGATTTTTTATCAGATTATGCATGAGGATCTGGGAAATGTGGAATACAATGCAAATGCAGCCCTTTATGCCGCCGCTTCGTATCCGCAGGCAGCGGACAGCGCGGCGGCAGCAGATGCGGACGTATTTCAAAGCGAGCTGCTGCTGGCGCAGGCTTCGAAGGAAGAGCTGGAAGCGGAAGGCATAAATGACTATCAGGAGCTGGAAGCGCATATGGTATCTGCGCGTATCCGGGAGCTTTTGGATTCGCAGCCGGTTACAGATAAAGACAGCGGGCAGCTGCGGCCTGTGAGGTATCAGGATATCGTGATTTTACTGCGCAGCATGAGCGGGCAGGCGGATACTTTTTTAAAGGTGCTGACCCAGGAAGGCATTCCGGCGCATACGGCATCGCGCACCGGATATTTCAGCACGATTGAAATCCAGACGATTTTAAGCATGCTGTCCATCCTGGATAATCCTTTGCAGGATATTCCGCTTGCAGCGGTGCTGACTTCTCCGATAGGGGGAATGAGCGGAGAGGAACTGGCAGAAATCAGGACAGAGAGCAGAGAGCATTTTTATTACCTGGCGCTGGACGAGTATGCGCAGTACGGTCCCGGCAGAAAAGAGAGGGAAACGGATGCGGACCGTGCAGCGGACACAGACGGTATCGCAGACGGGAGCAGTGCAGCGGGAACAGACAGAATGGCAGATGTGTGCAGCACAGCTCAGGCAGCAGATACAGACAGTGCAGCATATGCGGCAAAAGGTGCAGGAAATGCAGAAGATACAGAAGACTGTTCAGCAGCATATGCGGATAAAGAAGGCAGAACGCTGCAGGAAAAAGCAGTACGGTTTTTGAAGCTGTATCGGAAACTGCGCAGACTGACATCTTTTACACCGGTTCATAAGCTGATTCAGACCATGCTCAAAGAAACTGGATATGATTCTTATATCCAGGCAATGCCCGCCGGGCAGCAGCGGAGGGCAAATGTGGATATGCTGATTGAAAAGGCGGCTGCTTATGAAAAAACCAGCTATAAGGGGCTGTTTCATTTTGTGCGGTATATCGAAAAATTAAAAAAATACGAGGTAGATTTCGGGGAAGCGGATATTACAAGCGAAAATGAGGATGTCGTACGCATTATGAGCATCCATAAAAGCAAGGGACTGGAATTTCCGGTTGTATTTGTCTGCGGCATGGGCAGGCAGTTTAACCGCCAGGACACCAGGAGCCGGATGATTCTGCACCCGGAATACGGAATCGGCCTGGATTTTATAGATGCGGATAAAAGAATCCGTAAACACGGGTTTATTAAAAAAATTCTGGAAAATGAAATCGCGATAGAAAATCAGGGGGAGGAGCTGCGTGTCTTATATGTGGCGCTTACCCGTGCAAAAGAAAAACTGATTATGACGGCGGCTGTCAAAGAAGGGGAGACAGATATACAGACAGCGGAACCGGAAGAAATACCGCTGAGCGCGGAGCCGGAAAAACCAGAAGAATTCTGCCCGCCGCCTGTGGATTATTTTCGCAGATATCAGGCGTCTTCTTATCTGGACTGGGTGTATCCCTGTGTGGCGGGTGCGAAAAAGAAATGGAAAAATTTGTTTCAGATACGGACTTATCAGATAAAGGACCTCTCGATTCAAAAAGCAGTGGAAGAAGCGGTAAACAGGCTGAACCAGATTCAGGTCGAAAAACTGTACCGGACAGCAGACCCGCAGTGTTACCAGAAACTGGACGGGAAACTTTCCTGGCAGTATCCGTATGCCTCCGATACTGATTTAAAAACCAAAATATCCGTTACCGAGCTCAAGCGCCGTCAGAATATCATCCTTATGGAAGATGCCGCCCCTATGGAAGAATGGTTTGCAAAAGAGCAGGAAAGCATCATCCCGAAATTTATGCAGACCGGGGATACAAAAGAAAACAAAGGGGCACTGCGGGGCAGCGCGGTCCATAAAATCATGGAAGAACTGGACTTTGTGCAAAGCATGCAGAGCAGGGACCGTGCAGCGGACCTTCGCATGCAGATACAGGATATGCGTTCCAGGCAGCGGATTACAAAAGAAATGGAAGAACTGGTCAGGCCGGGAATGTTTGAAGCTTTCTTAAACAGTCCTTTAGCAGAGCGCATGGCAAAGGCGCAGGAACAGGGACAGCTTTATAAAGAACAGCCCTTTGTAATGGGAATACCGGCGTTTCAGCTGTATGAAAATGCAGGAAAAGAGCTGGTGCTGATTCAGGGAATTGTGGATGTATACTGGGTGGAAGACGGGGAACTGGTGATTCTGGATTACAAAACCGATGCTGTCAGACAGGAAACGGAACTGGTAAAGCGGTATCAGATACAGCTGGAGCTTTATGCCGGGGCGATGCAGAAAGCGGCGGGGATGCGGGTGAAGGAGACGCTGATTTATTCCTTTGCACTGAAAAAAACTGTAAGGGCGGGGGTTTGCGGTTCCTAAGATATTGTGCAGTAATTTGTAAAACATAAAATTTCTGTTGACATTTTTTCTTTTATTGCATATACTTTAAATAAGAAATCGATGAGATTTCTGCAGATGGTTACGAATCCATATAAAATCGTATTAATAGAGGTTATAGAGCCTTTAAAACTATTTTAATAGAGGTTACGGAGCCTTTAAAACCGTATTAATCAAAGAGATAGGAAACTATCTCTTTTTCTATATACTGTATAGGAGAAAATCATGGAATGGCTTGTTATTGATGAAAAATATTTGAATTATCTAAGAAATAAAGAAAGCAGAATACCTAAATCAGATTATGGAAATGACAAATACAAGCCTTTCTTTGGCATGCTGTTTGAAACAGATTATTTTTATTATGTAACACAAGTATCGCACCCAAAGCAGAAGCATCTGACTATGAAGGCAAATATAGATTTTAAAAAGGTTTATGATATAAAAACTGACAGACTGATTGCTGTAATAAATTTGAATTATATGTTTCCAATTCCTAAAAGCATGTATGAAAAATTACATTATAAAGATTTGGATAAACATAGAGACTTTAAAGATAAAATAGAGAAGAGTAAATATATAGCATTGATGAAAACGGAATTAAAGGTGATTAATACAATGAATCTGGATAAAGCTGCACTTAAATTATATCATAATAAGTATAATAAGCCTGACAGCAGTCTGTCAAAACGATGTATAGATTTTAAGGATATGGAAGAACTGGCCTTACAATACAGCGCAGAAAATACATAGTATATGAAGATGGATAAACAAATAGGAGGTGATTTCATGGACGCGCTGGCAGAGGAATTAAAATATAATACAATAGAAGATATCTATCATTTGCCAGACGGGCAGAGAGCGGAATTAATAGATGGCGAATTATTTATGATGGCAGCGCCCGACAGAATACACCAGAGACTGGTTATGATGTTATCAAACAGTATTTTTAATTATATACAAAGCCATAACGGAGACTGCGAAGTATATCCGTCACCATTTGCAGTATTTCTGAATGCGGATGATAAAACATATCTGGAACCGGATATCAGTGTGATTTGTGACAAAAATAAACTCACAGAGAAAGGCTGCAGCGGTGCGCCGGACTGGATTATTGAAATTGTTTCACCGTCAAGCCGCCAGATGGATTATAATAAGAAGCTGTTTCAGTACAGGACAGCAGGGGTCAGAGAATACTGGATTGCCGACCCGGCGAAGCAGCAGATTCTGGTTTACAATTTTGAATCTGATGCTTTTGAACAATATTCTTTTTCAGATAAAGCAAAGACCGGAATTTATGAAGATTTTGAAATTGATTTTTCGAAGATAAGTTTAGAATAACCGCACTTGCCGTTTATATTTATAGAAAGGAGCAGACAGTATATGCACATTATTTTAGCATCCGCATCCCCGCGGAGAAAAGAATTACTGCAAAAGCTGTTTCCCGTATTTGACATCATTCCATCCCGGTCCGAAGAAATCTGTACCAAAACTTCCCCGAAAGACATCGTTTTAGAATTATCGGAACAAAAAGCAGAAGAAATCAGACAGACGTTTAAAAATACAGATAACTATCTGATTATCGGCGCGGATACCGTGGTTTCATGGAAGGGAAAGGTGCTTGGCAAGCCGCGGAATGAACAGGATGCAAAACGGATGCTTGCAATGCTTTCCGATGACACGCATCAGGTATACACCGGCGTAACGCTGTTGTATTCCAAAAGCGGCAGAAAGGAGCGCCTGCAGTTTGCAGAATGCACCCATGTGAAGTTTTATCCGCTTTTAGAAGCGGAAATAGACGCCTACGTGAAGTCCGGCGAGCCGATGGACAAGGCCGGCAGTTACGGAATTCAGGGGGCTGGCGGGCGTTTTGTAGAAAAAATAGAAGGAGATTATCAGAATGTAGTCGGACTTCCGGTAGCGAAGATTTATCAGGTTTTAAAGAAAATTGATGATTTTGCATTGCCTTTTTAAATATTTCATACTATGATAAAAGAATAAGAGAGTTGTAAATCTAGGAAGAAAAGGAGAACGTAAGATGAATCAGTTTGATGAAGCATGCCTGAATTATTTTCTGAAGCATCAGACACAGCTGTTTCGGGAGGAGGTGGCTTCGAATTTAGAAGAAGCCGAAGAGTTTTTAGAGGACTGCCTGGCTGTGGTCTGCGAAAGCTTAGAAGAGGTCAGGGATTATCTGGAGGAAAACGGCGCGGATATTACGGATATGAGTCTGAAAGACATTGAAGAAGCAAGCGAAGTATTCTCCATTCCTGACGGAAGATATCTGGTTGTTGAGGTTTAGCAGATGGCAGTAAAAATAAGAAAGAAAATGAAACATGCGGCAGCGCTGTGTGTATGCATGGCCTGTCTGTGCCTTGGTACAGGATGCGGGAAGGGCGACCCGCTCCATGTGCCGCAGATTGCAGCAAAGCCGGTGCTGAAGGTGGACGGGGAAAGCTATTCGACAGCGGAGGCGAAGGTATATCTGGCGAATTATCAAAACCTGTACGGGACAGTAGCCGGGGTAAATTTATGGGAACAGGAAGTAAAAAAGAGCACGCTGGAAGAGTATATTAAAAATCTGACAATATCGCAGATGACCAAAATACTGAGCATGGATTCTCTCGCAAAAAGCCGGGGCATCGCGTTAGAGGAAGAGGAGCTTGCCTGCGTGCAGAAAGCAGCCAGAGCCTATTTTGAATCGCTGAATGGCAGGGAAAAGGATTATCTCGGGGCAGATGAAGAAGATATCCGCAGATTATACGAAGATTATGCGCTGGCGCAAAAACTTTACAAATCACTGACAGCAGACATTAACAGCGAGGTCAGCGACGATGAGGCCCGCATTATGGATGCCATGCAGATTGTAGTGTCAGATAAAAAAACAGCAAAAGAAGTGAAAAAAGCGCTGGATAACGGAGGAGATTTTTCCACGCTTGCCAGCTCCTACAATGAAGCGGAAGAAGTAAAAATCCAGTTTGGCAGGGGAGAAATGCCGCAGGAAGTGGAAAAGGCTGCGTTCGCATTAGATAACGGGACGGTTTCTGAAAGGATTAAGACAGACAAAGGATTTTATTTTATATACTGTGTGAATAAATTTAATGAAGAATTAACAGATGCCAATAAGATTAAAATCGTGCAGAAACGGGAAAAGGCCGCGTTCGGCGATGTTTATGACGCATACAGCCGGACGATTTCGAAAAAAGTATATCAGAATGTATGGGATGAAATACGGGCCGGGCATGTGAATGATATTGTAACAGACAGTTTTTTCGCGGTATACCAGGAATACTGCGGGGAGCTGATTTGATACCGCAGACAAAATAAGGAGCGCCATGATAAGACAACAGGTGAGGGAACAGCTGGAGCAGCTTTGTGAAGCGGATTACAGGCAGTTCAATCAAAAGCTGCTGCCCGGGGTGACAGATATTCTGGGCGTGAGAGTGCCGAAGCTGCGTCAAATCGCAAAGCGGATTGCAAAAGATGATGCACAGGAATATCTGGAAGAAATAAAGCAGGCGGACTGGAAAAGCGGCATGTATTATGAAGAAAAGATGCTTTACGGCCTTGTGACGGGTTATGCCCGAATGGATGAAGAGGAATGCAGCGGGTTTTTGGATGAGTTTGTGCCGCATATTGATAACTGGGGAGTCTGCGACAGCTGCTGCATGACTTATAAATGGATGAAAAAACAGCCGCGGTACTGGCTGGACTATCTGAACCGGCAGATACAGACAGGGACAGAGTTTGGAATCCGGTTCGGGCTTGTGTGCATGCTGGCGCATTTTGTGGATGAAGAGCATATTCAGGAGATTTATGAGGTCTGCAGCCGGACGCATATGGAGGATTATTATGCGAGAATGGCGGCGGCGTGGCTGGTTTCGGTGTGTTTTGCGGCGTTTCCGGAACGGACTTATGAGTTTTTGCAGGATGACCGGATGGATGATTTTACGCATAACAAGGCGGTTCAAAAGACGTGCGAGTCGTACCGGGTTTCGAAGGAATGGAAAGTGCGGGTACGCCGGCTGCGCAGAGGGAACTGATTTTTTGTAAAGGTGGTGCTGTATGATAGACAAAATAGGCGGCAATGGTGTTTACTACCAGGAGCAGAATAAGAAAAAGAACGCGGCGGTACGGGCATATGAAAATACGCCGGGAACGAAGGAAGCAGCGCATAAAAAGGCAGCGGGGGCGAAAAAAACCGGACGGACCGATGCATATGGAGGCGGTGAGTCCGGGGTAGTTTTAGATTTGTCTAAAAAAGCAGCCAGACAAAGCAGTCACGGAACGGACGTGAAACGGGAATCCCCGCTGACAGCGGCAGTGCGAAAGCTCTTTGCGCCTATTGTGCAGTGGATAAAGGATTTCTGGGAATCAGACAGTGTGAAGAAAGCGCAGGTTCAGGAAGAAGAACCGCAGGGCGTGCAGGAGACGGTATCTGCAGCGGAAACGGAAGCGGATGTTACAGAGGCTTTGGAACTGTCCGAACAAGAGGAACAGCTGCCGCCGTTAGATGCGCTGACTGAGACAGAGGATTTAAAGGCGCTTGGAGAAGAGGCGGTGAAATCCGGCAGTATTCAGAAATTAGAACAGTTTGTGACACAAAACGGCACGAAGCATCTGGCACATAATTCTGATTTGCTGACTTATTATGACCGCAGCGGCAGAATTGTGGAACTGGATGAGACGCAGAAATTCCGCGTGCTGTTCGGAGATAAGAATGTCCTGAAATTGTAAGGAGATATTGCTAAGCGCATGGCATAAGTGGTATAATAAAAAGGCAGGTTTGGAAAAATATGCCGCCTGCAAAAGAGGAGACTAAGGTATCAAAGAAAGGAGTCATGGAATGAACGAAAATGAGAAGGCGCTGCATACAGCAGTGAAAGGTGCGGTGAGAAAAGCAGCGGCACATTCGCTGGCAGTGACGCTGGCGTTTGGATTTGCTTTTTTTGCACAGTCAGGACTGGTATCTGCCAGCAGTATGCCGGACGCAGTAACCGGCAGTGACGTAAAAGAAGCTGCACAGGCGCCTGTGGAAAATCCGGGAGAAAAAGAGGATAAAGGGGAACAGGCACCGGCTGATACAGCGACGGCAGATTTTTCAGAAAGTACAGCGGATACAGCACCGGATGCGGTCAGAACAGATGCGGGCAAAAGCGGTACAGATACAGCAGGGGATGCTGTGGATGTACTTTTGCAGATTACAGATGAAGACGGAAATGCGGTTTCGAATTCATTTGTAACATTTGAAGACGGCCGTATGTATTATGCTGAGGAAAACGGAGTACCGGCAAAGAATAAAGTGATTACAGTCGATGGCAGGAATTATTTTGCGAAAGAAAGCGGGGAAATTGCACGCAAGGAATTATGCACGCTTCCAGATAAAACGATGTATTATGCACTGGCGGACCGTACGCTGGCAGCTGACAGAACCGTCAGCGTGAATGGGATTTTATACTATGCATCCAGCGACGGTACGATTGTAAAAGACGGTTTTTATACGACGGCAAAGGGCAGCAAAATATATGCCGGGCCTTCCGGAAAACTGATGGCAGCCAGAAACTTTGATGTAGACGGCAGACAGTATTATGCAAAAAAATCCGGCGCCATTGCAACAGGCGGTTTTTGTGTGACAGAAAAAGGCAGCACGATTTATACAGACGAAACAGGTGTGGTAACTGTCAATGAAGTATTCCGCGTGGGGGATAAGCTGTATTACGCAAAGCCGTCCGGCGTGATTGCATCCGACGGTTTTCACACAATGAAATCCGGGAGAAAGGTTTATTCTACAAAATCCGGAGAGCTTGCGGTTGATAAGATTATTAAAGTCAGGGGATATAAATTTTATCTTGATGAAAACGGTACGGCTGTAAGAAATAAATGGGTGACAGTTGGCAATAAGAAATATTACTGCAGTGCTTCCTGCAATATTACAAAAGAAAAGAAAATCACTGGAAGTACCAGTGCGAAATCATAACCTGTTTTTCCAAACGTAAAGTTTCGACAGTGCATGGGGGTATCGGAGTATTTCCGCCATGTGCTGCCGGATGTTTTAAAGCGGAAAAACAGGTTTTTTAAGGAGGATTTTATGACCGAAAATATCGAGGTACTTACACATAGCAGTATCAGAATCTGCAGCCAGGAAGGAACGATATACTGCGACCCGTATCAGATAAGAGAAAATCGCCAGGATGCAGACTATATTTTTATAACACACGACCATTATGACCATTTTTCGATAGAGGATATTCAGAAAGTCTGCAGGGAGGGGACAATTCTGATTGTGCCTGAAAAGATGGAAAGCAAAGCAGAGAAAGTCTTCGCGGGTGTTCGTGTCAGGACAGTCAGACCGGGAGAGGTTTATGAGATAGAAGGGTTAAAGGCAGAAACGATAGCGGCATATAACAATCGAAAACCATTTCATCCGAAGGCAGCCGGATGGACAGGGTACATATTAAATATTGACGGACAGCGTATTTATATTGCTGGAGATACGGATTTTACAAAAGATATGGAAAATATTAAATGTGACATAGCGATTGTTCCGATTGGCGGAATATATACTATGAACGCAAAAAAGGCGGCAGAATTTATTAATACAATCCGTCCGGCTGCAGCAATACCCGCGCATTATGGAAGCATTGTCGGGAAGAAAGAAGATGCGGAAGTATTTGCACAGAATGTAAAAGAGCCGGTCAGGGTTGAAATAAAAATGCAGTATTTGTAAGAAAAATGACCCCAAAAGTGCAGGTGCAGCGAATGACGGCATCTGCCGGGCAGAGAAACAAAAAGGGTGAAGGGCCTGAAAGAGAGGCTTTGCACCCTTTTCTTATTAATTCTTATACATAACATTTTCTAGTAAAATGTTAT
>CANDJC010000108.1 GCA_947384955.1 uncultured Eubacterium sp.
CGCAGAAAACTTAGAACTTCCTGCTTTTTGGAAGCGGAACATCCGAAGGAAAACAGTTCTCCGCCCGGCGTCCCGAAAGCAGCAACACACATCCATCAATCCATCCATCCATTCCCCATCTTTTTCCATTTCTTTCACTTCCATTTGACGATATCCCAATAATTGATTATAATTACCAAATGCACCCCTTCTGCGCAGACAGAAAATTCACAAAATAAACCACACAGATTGGAGGTTTCACATGATACTTTCCTGTCAGAATATATCAAAATCATTTGGTACAGATGAAATCATTAAAAATGCATCCTTTCACATAGAGGACCACGAAAAAGCAGCCATTGTCGGAATCAACGGCGCCGGCAAGTCCACGCTGCTTAAAATCATCATAAAAGAATTAGACCCGGACGAAGGCACCGTCACGACTGCAAAAGACACGACCATCGGTTATCTGGCCCAGAACCAGGTAATTGACAGCAGCCGGACCATCTACGAAGAAGTGCTCTCCGCCAAACAGCCCGTCATAGAAATGGAGCAGGAAATCCGGCGCATGGAAACGGAAATGGAGACGGTTGCACCGGAAAAGCTGGAAGCATTTATGGAAAAATACGAACGCCTCGTGCATCAGTTTGAGCTTGCGGACGGTTATGCTTACCGCAGCGAGGTGACAGGGGTACTGACGGGACTCGGATTTTTAGAAGAAGAGTTTCAAAAAAAGCAGGATGAGCTTTCCGGCGGGCAGAAAACCAGGGCTGCATTAGGGCGGCTGCTGGTTACAAGCCCGGATATCCTGTTATTAGATGAGCCGACGAACCACCTGGATATGGAATCGATTCAGTGGCTGGAAAATTATCTGTTAAATTATAAAGGTGCGGTGCTGATTGTATCGCACGACCGTTATTTTCTGGACAAAACGGTGTCTAAGGTTATCGAAGTGTTTCACCATCAGGTGCATGTTTTTCTGGGAAATTATACAGCTTACGCACAGAAAAAAGCCCAGGTCCGTGCCGCCGAGCTGCGGGCATATTATAACCAGCAGCAGGAAATCCGTCATCAGGAAGAAGTAATTGCTAAATTAAAATCGTTTAACCGGGAAAAATCGATTAAACGGGCGGAAAGCCGCGAAAAAATGTTAGATAAAATAGAACGTCTGGAAAAGCCGGCGGAAGAGATGACCGATATTCAGCTGCGGCTGACACCCTGCATTACAAGCGGCAATGATGTGCTCAAGGCAGAAGGGCTTAAGAAAACATACGATGGCAGAACGCTGTTTGAGCAGATTGATTTTTCCGTTTTCCGCGGGGAGCGCGTGGCTTTAATCGGGAATAACGGGACTGGAAAGACGACGATTTTAAAAATCATTAATGACATAACCGGCGCGGATGCGGGTGAAATTACGCTTGGGACGAATGTGCATATCGGATATTATGACCAGGAGCATCAGGTGCTGCATTCGGATAAGACGCTGTTTGATGAGATTTCAGATGATTATCCGAACCTTACCAATACACAGATTCGAAATGTGCTGGCGGCATTTTTATTTACCAATGACGACGTATTTAAACGCATCCGTGATTTAAGCGGCGGAGAGCGCGGGCGCGTATCGCTTGCAAAGCTGATGCTTTCGGAGGCAAATTTTCTGATTCTCGACGAGCCGACGAACCACTTAGACATTACGTCAAAAGAAATCCTGGAAAATGCGCTTGTGCATTATGAAGGAACGGTGTTATTTGTATCGCATGACCGTTATTTTATCAACAAAACGGCTACAAGGATTCTGGACCTGCACGAGCGGCAGATTTTAAATTATATCGGCAATTATGATTACTATCTGGAAAAAAAGGATGTCCAGCGGGCGGCGTATCAAAAGCAAAGTGATGCATCGTCTGAATCCGGGGATGTAAAAAAGGAGTCCGGCACAAAAACAGACTGGAAACAGCAGAAGAAGGAACAGGCTGCAAAGCGGAAGCTGGAAAATGAACTGAATAAAACAGAAGCGCGCATTGAACAGCTGGAAACGGAGATAAAAGAGCTGGAAGAAGAAATGGCAAAACCGGAAGTAGCTGTTATTTCGGCTAAGGTGATAAAACTGCATGAACTGACGCAGCAAAAAGAGGCAGAATTACAGACGCTGTATGACCGCTGGGAGGAATTGACAAATCTGTCATAAGTTTATATAATTTAAAGAAGCAGCGCATACGCACTGTGACAGTGAATTTCAGCCCGGGCGAAAAGACGGCACGGGCAGATTTTTATAGAAAGTAAAGGAGAAGAAGTTGGGAAAAGAGATTTCGCAGGCGGTCATCCGCAGAATGCCGCGTTATTACCGCTACTTGGGAGATTTGCTGGATGAAGGGGTGGAAAGAATATCCTCGAATGAGCTGAGCGAAAAAATGAAAGTGACGGCTTCCCAGATACGGCAGGATTTAAATAATTTTGGCGGATTCGGGCAGCAGGGGTATGGTTATAACGTACAGTATCTGTACGATGAAATTGGGAGGATTTTAGGACTTCAGCAGCAGCATAATATTATTGTAATCGGTGCGGGAAATCTGGGGCAGGCACTTGCAAATTACAGTAAATTTGAAAAACTGGGTTTTATGATTATCGGACTGTTTGATATCAATCCAAAGCTCAAAGGACAGGCGCCGAGGGGGATTCCTGTTATGATGCTTGAAGAGCTGGAAGCGTTTGCGGCTGCTCATAAAATTGACATTGCGGCGCTTACCATGCCCAAATATACGGCAGATTCGATTGCAAACCGGCTGGCCGGACTGGGAATCAAGGCTATCTGGAATTTTGCGCATGTAGACCTGGACTTAATGGATAAAAATGTAGTGGTAGAAAACGTACATTTATCGGACAGCCTGATGCAGCTTTCTTATAATATGCTGCAGAGCCAGAATGAATAGCAGCTGGCAGGGCTGTCTGCAGGTAAGGGCAGAGTGTTATGAAAAGAATTGTAAACAGCGAAGAAATGAAACACTGCGACAGCAGTACGATAACGTATTTTAAAGTTCCGTCTCTTGTTTTGATGGAACGGGCGGCTTTGAGCATTGCAGAAGCTGTGATGCAGGAAATTAAAAAAGGCGGACGGATTCTGACTGTATGCGGAAACGGCAATAACGGTGCAGACGGACTGGCAGCGGCCAGGCTGTTATATCAGAAGGGATTTTGCGTTACGGCCGTTCAGATGCCGGATAATGGAAGACGCACAGAGGAAAACCGGCGGCAGAGGGAGATTTTAGAAAAATACGGCATCAGGGTACTGGATGATATTCCAAAAGACCAGGCGTATGACGGTATCATTGACGCACTGTTTGGAATCGGTTTATCCAGGGCACCGAAGGATATGTATGCCGCCTGGATTCGTCTTATGAATCAGCTGGACGGCTTTAAAATAGCGGCAGATATGCCAAGCGGCGTATCAAGCGATACGGGAGAGGCTTATGAACCGTGCTTTCGGGCAGATAAGACGGTTACATTTGCTTATTTCAAAGCCGGGCAGATTTTATATCCGGGCTGTGAAATGTGCGGGAATGTGACGGTGTCCGATATCGGGATTACGGATGAGAGCTGGCTTGACAAAGTCCCTTCCTGCTATGCGTATGAAAAAAAAGATTTGAAAAAACTTCCCAAAAGGCCGTCCAGGTCAAATAAAGGGACGTTCGGGCGCGTGCTTGCCATTGCGGGCAGCCGGAACATGGCGGGTGCTGCTGTTTTCTGTGCGCAGGCTGCTTACTGCATGGGATGCGGGCTGGTGAAAATATATACGCCCGAAGAAAACCGCGTGATACTGCAGAATGCTGTGCCGCAGGCCATTTTGGAAACATACAGCACCCGGGCTTATGAAGCAGAGTCTGTCAGCACGGGCAGAGAGCCGTTTGCAGCTTCTGCGGATGAAAGGAAGCTTACAGACTTTCCGGATGAAAAACAGCTGGCGGATGTGCTTGCATGGGCGGATGTAATCGTAATGGGCCCGGGACTTGGAACAGGCAGCTTTGCACGGCAGCTTGTAAAAGAAGTGCTTCACAAAGCGAAGGTACCGCTGATTCTGGATGCAGACGCTTTAAATATCACAGCCATGCAGCCGGAGCTGCTTTTGCAGACATCGGCAGAGCTGGCGGTAACACCGCATCTGGGAGAAATGTCCAGGCTGTGCAGAAAACCAGCTGCTAAAATCCAAAATTCCATGCGTAAAACCGCATCGGATTTTGCAAAAGAGCATCATGTCATCTGTGTATTAAAAGACGCCATAACCGTAACCGCAGACGAAACGGATGTTTTTTTCAATACATCCGGCTGCAGCGCTCTGGCTAAGGCCGGCAGCGGAGATATTTTAGCAGGAATGATAGCCGCCCTGGCTGCGTCGGGCATGCCGTTAAAAGAGGCGGCGCCGTTTGGCGTTTATATTCACGGTCTTGCCGGGGAAAAGGCTGCCGCGGTAAAAGGAGAATACAGTGTGCTCGCAGAGGATATTTTAAATGCCACAGGCTCTGTGCTTATGTCCTGATTTCAGCCGCCGGGCTGTTTTATGGAAATCCACAGGCCTTTGTGACAGATTCTGCAGCATTATTTAGAAAAGAAAAGAGGAGCGTTTTATGAATCCACACAGCCGTGTATATGCAAAAATAGACCTGGACGCCTTTCGGCACAATCTGAAAGCAATCCGTACGCTTTTGCCCCAAAATACGAAAATCATAGCGGTGATTAAAACCGATGCCTATGGACACGGCGCAGAACCAATCGCAAAAGCTGCGGAACCGTTTGACTTTGTGTACGGCTTTGCAGTGGCGACTGCGGAAGAAGCGCTTTTGCTGCGCCAACAGGGCATCATAAAGCCTATTCTGATTCTCGGCTATGTATTTCCGGAGCATTACCAGATGCTGGCGGAATACGAAATCCGTCCGGCTGTATTTACGCTTGAGACAGCAGTGCAGTTATCACAGGCCGCTCAAAAAGCCGGAAAGGATATTTTGATTCATATGAAAATCGATACCGGCATGAGCCGTATCGGCATGCAGGTAACTGAAGAAAATGCAAAAATAATTGCGCAGACCGCATCACTTCCGCATATAGTAATAGAAGGGATTTTTACTCACTTTGCCAGGGCAGACGAAGCGGATAAGACAGATGCGCTAAACCAGCTTGCGCAGTTTCAAAAAATGACTGCCATGACGGAAGCGCTCGGCGTTGCCATCCCGTATCATCACTGTGCCAACAGCGCCGCAATCATTGACCTTCCGCAGGCGGATATGGATTTAGTCCGGGCCGGGATTATTTTATACGGTCTGTGGCCTTCCGGCGAGGTACACAAAGAACGCCTGGATTTAAAGCCGGTGCTGGAATTAAAAAGCCATGTGGCTTATGTAAAAAAGCTGGAGGCAGGCAGGAGCATTTCTTACGGCGGTACTTATACGCTGAAGGAAGAGCGGATCATAGCAACGATTCCGGTCGGTTACGGGGACGGTTATCCAAGGAGCCTGTCAAATAAAGGCTATGTGCTCATACACGGCAAAAAGGCTCCTGTGACAGGGAGAGTCTGCATGGACCAGTTTATGGCGGATGTTACGGATATTGCGGATGTCAAGGCCGGCGATACAGTAACACTGGCGGGAAAAGACGGAAATCAGATTCTGACGCTGGAAGAACTCGGAGAACTGTCAGGCAGATTTAATTATGAATTTGCCTGCGGCCTTGGAAAAAGGATTCCCAGGATTTATTATGAAAACGGAGCCGCTGTTTTTTAAAACAGTAAAATTCATCCGGTTTCCATGAATACACTCGATAAAACTGGTAATACTCACCGTATAACCTATTTTGTGGAGTGAAACATATGTTAATAAGACGTGGAGATATTTATTATGCCGATTTAAGACCGGTAGTAGGCTCAGAACAGGGCGGTGTGCGGCCGGTTCTGATTATCCAGAATGACGTAGGAAACCTGCACAGCCCGACGGTCATCTGCGCGGCGATTACATCGCAGATGAACAAAGCCAAGCTGCCGACACATGTGGAATTATCCAGCGGCCGGTATGCGCTTGTAAAAGATTCTGTTATTTTATTAGAGCAGCTTCGGACCATCGATAAAAAAAGGCTGAAAGACAAAGTGTGCCATTTAGAAGGCGATATTATGAAAAAAATTGACAAAGCATTATGCATCAGTCTGCAATTAGCTGCTACATAACTTGACGGAATGCGCGAGAAATGATATTTTAATATTGGTACAGATTAACAGACCGATATTACAGGAATTACAAAAAGGAGAGAGGATTTTATGGACGACGGCGCGAGTCCCAAGTTACATTATGCGGAAAGAAACAGCTGGTTTGGAGATTTTTTAAAAAAGCTGAACCGGAGAAATTCAGACAAAATTACAGAAAAAGAAATCATTTCGATTGTCAATGAAGGCCATGAAACAGGGGTCCTTGCAGACAGCGAGGTGGAAATGATTCAAAACATTTTTGAATTTACAGACAAAGAAGCGAAAGACATTATGACACACCGCAAGCATATCTGTGCGTTAGACGGGACAAAGACCCTGCGCCAGGTATTAGAGCAGGTGTTAACAGAGCCTTATTCCAGATTTCCGGTATATCTGGATGATATCGATAATATTATCGGCATTCTGCATATCAAAGAGGTCATGGCATTCAGCCAGAAGGAAGAGTATATGAGCTGGCAGGTCAAAGATATTAAAGGATTGTTTTCGCCAGGCGAATTCATTCCCGAAACACGCAAAATCAGCGACCTGTTTCAGAAGATGCAGTTAAAAAAGGCTCATATGGTCATTGTAGTGGATGAGTACGGACAGACTTCCGGATTAGTTGCCATGGAAGATATTTTAGAAGAGATTGTCGGAAATATTTTTGATGAACATGACAGGGTAAGACAGCTGATTGAAAAAACCGCAGAGGGATGCTATATCATGCACGGCATGACGCCTTTGGATGACGCAGCGGATGCGTTAGGCATTTCGTTTGAAGAAGAATTTGATACGCTGAACGGTTTTCTAATTTCGAAAATAGACAAAATACCGTCTGACGGCGAGACATTTTCCATTGAGCATGAAGGATATCAGTTTGATGTTACAAAAGTGGAAAATAAAATGATTCAGACGGTACAGGTTACCCGCCGTTAGCAAAATATAACACAGTTCTTGTCATCTGCCCGGATAAATGATAGAATAAAAGAAAAAGCAGAGTACGTAAATAGAAAAGAGGATTATTATATGTCAGGACATTCCAAATTTGCAAATATCAAACATAAAAAAGAAAAAAATGATGCTGCAAGAGGAAAAACATTTACAATGATTGGACGCGAAATTGCCATTGCTGTCAAAGAGGGCGGGCCGGATCCGGCAAACAACTCCAAATTAAGAGATGTGATTGCAAAAGCGAAAGCAAACAATATGCCGAATGATACGATTGACCGCGGCATCAAAAAGGCAGCAGGAGATGCTTCGAATGTGAATTACGAAGCCGTTACATATGAAGGCTACGGGCCGGGAGGTACGGCAATTATTGTAGATGCGCTGACGGATAATAAAAACCGCACCGCAGCAAACGTGCGCAATTGTTTTACAAAAGGATATGGAAGCATCGGCACGCAGGGGTGCGTTTCTTATATGTTTGATCAAAAAGGCCAGATTATCATTGACAAAGAAGAATGCGGCATGGAAGCAGATGATCTGATGATGGCTGCATTAGACGCCGGGGCAGAGGATTTTGCTGAAGAAGAAGACAGTTTTGAGATTACGACAGACCCAGCTGATTTTGCCGCAGTCCGGGATGCATTAAAAGACCAGGGCATCGAAATGACTCAGGCAGAGGTTACAATGATTCCGCAGACTTATGTAACACTTGAACAGGATACAGATATTGCAAATATCCAAAAGATTTTAGATCTGCTGGACGAAGATGATGATGTACAGACGGTGTATCATAACTGGGATGAATAACATAACGAAAATAAAATGGAGGAGCTTTTTATGAAAAAAATACTTTTTGCGGCATCTGAGTGTGTGCCGTTTATCAAAACAGGGGGACTTGCAGATGTATGCGGGGCGCTGCCAAAGGAATTCGACAAGGAATACTGGGACGTGCGTGTCGTTATTCCGAACTATACCTGCATACCGGAGCGTTACCGCAATGATTTTAAGTATGTGACCCATTTTTATATGGGAACAGGCCCGATGCTTCCGGAAAAATACGTAGGAATTCTGACTTATGAATTAGACGGCGTTACTTATTATTTTATTGACAACCAGGAATATTTTAACTGTGCGGTTCCTTACGGCGACATTCGTTATGACATTGAGAAATTTATCTTCTTTGATAAAGCAGTATTGTCGATGTTAAAAGCAATTGATTTTCAGCCGGATTTGGTACACTGCCATGACTGGCAGACCGGCCTGATTCCGGTGTATCTGAAAAATGAATTCCAGGGCGACATGTTCTACTGGGGCATGAAATCCATTATGACCATACATAATCTGAAATTCCAGGGTATCTGGGATAAGAAAGTATTCCAGGGGCTGAGCGGGCTTCAAAACGGCCTGTTTGTACCGGATAAGCTGGAGTTTAACAAAGATGCCAGCATGTTAAAGGGCGGACTTGTTTATGCCGACTATATTACAACGGTGAGCGAAACATATGCGCAGGAAATCCAGACCTCTTATTACGGAGAAGGCTTAGACGGCCTGTTATCTGCAAGACATCTGGATATGCAGGGAATTGTAAACGGCATTGACTATACGATTTACAATCCGGCGACAGACCCTAAGATTTACTGCAACTATGACGCGGACAACTGGCGCAAGAAGAAAGTGAATAACAAAGTCAAGCTTCAGGAAGAATTAGGCCTTGCGGTTGATAAGAAGAAATTTATGATTGGCCTGATTTCCCGTCTGACAGACCAAAAGGGCCTGGATTTGATTAATTATGTCATTGACCGGATTGTAGACGACTATACACAGCTGGTAGTTATCGGAACCGGAGACCCGGGCTATGAAAATATGTTCCGCCACTATGCATGGAAATACGGTGACCGTGTTTCTGCAAATATCTGCTATTCCGATGACCTCGCGCATAAGCTGTATGCAGCGGCAGACGCATTTTTAATGCCGTCCCAGTTTGAGCCGTGCGGGCTGACACAGCTGATTTCATTCCGCTACGGAACGGCTCCGATTGTACGCGAGACAGGCGGCCTGAAAGACACGGTGCAGCCGTTTAATGAATATGAAGATACCGGCGACGGATTCTCATTCTCGAATTATAACGGGGAAGAAATGCTCAAAGTCATCAACTATGCGAAGAAGGTTTATTATGATATGAAGAAAGACTGGAATCACATGATTGACCGCGGCATGGCAAAGGATTTCTCATGGAATGCTTCGAAATTTAAGTATGAAGGGCTTTATAATTATCTGATTGGTGAAAAATAGACAGAAAATCTGAACGGAAATGAAATAGGCTGCGGTGTGCCGGAAGGTGTGCCGCGGCCTTTTTGCCCGGTACGTTTTTCCGCTCAGCAGATGAATGTAAACAAGCCGGATTTTCATGTCTGCTGCATATGATAATTAAAAAATCATATGCAAAGGAATTTAGATCATGAGAGATATCAATGCGCTGCACCCCAGGCTGCAGCAAAAGGTTTTCAGTCTGATAAAGCTCTGTGAAAAGAACGGCTTGAAAATAGGAATCGGAGAATGTCTGCGTACCGCTGCGGAACAGGATGCGCTTTATGCACAGGGAAGGACAAAACCGGGGAAACGGGTGACGAACGCGATGGGCAGCACGTACAGCTCCCAGCACCAGTGGGGGATTGCGTTTGATTTTTACCGGAATGACGGGAAAGGGGCATATAATAACGAAGGAGGATTTTTCGAAAAGGCCGGCGCACTGGCAAAATCGCTCGGACTCGGATGGGGCGGGGACTGGAGCAGCATCAAAGACATGCCGCATCTGTACCTGCCGGACTGGGGCAGTACCACCGCAGAACTCAAAAGGATTTACGGCACGCCTGCCAGTTTTATACAGTCCTGGATAAAATTTCCGGTGTTTGAAACGGACAGAACTTATAAAACGACGCAGGCATGTTATTTAAGGAACAGCGTCAGGAGCTCGGACAGAGTATTCTATGCGGACCTGTCTGAAGCATGGAAAAAGAGGTGCCGTAACAGACAGGGCTATGCGGTACTGCGAAAGGGTTCTGCATTCCGTCTGGTGCAGACCAAAAACAGCAGGTCAGGCGTCTTCGGACAGATGCAGTCCGGGTACTGGGTGCCTTTGATGTATAAAGGAAAAGCCAGAGTGATACAAAGCTGAGAGAAAACTGCATAATTTCAGTCCGTCTGCACATACTTCTTACAAAAATATAAAAGAGGTATGTCTATGAGTGATGTAAAAGAAAAAAAAGACGAACTGGATAAAGAACTGTCAGACAACGAAAATATTAAAAACAACGGAGAAGTCACACTGGAGGAAAATTATCATCATCACAGAATTTATCTGCTGTCGGTGATTGGAGAAATCGAGGGGCACGAATGCCTTTCTTCGAATACAAAGACTACCAAGTATGAGCATGTGCTGCCGAAGCTTGCGGAAATCGAAGATGCTGAAAATATCGACGGCGTGATGCTTTTGCTGAATACGGTAGGCGGTGATATCGAGTCCGGGCTTGCAATTGCAGAAATGGTAGCGTCGCTGAGCAAGCCTACGGTATCGCTTGTACTTGGCGGCAGCCATTCCATCGGCGTTCCGTTAGCGGTTTCTACGGATTATTCGTTTATTGTGCCGACCGGTACGATGGTCATACATCCGGTCCGTATGAACGGCATGGTTATCGGCGCGCCGCCAACGTATGATTATTTTAAACAGATGCAGAACCGCATTATCGGGTTTATTGCTTCGCACTGTAACGCGAAAGAAGACAGGCTGGAAAAGCTGATGATGAATACGACAATGCTGACGAAGGACCTCGGAACGATACTTGTCGGAGAAGACGCGGTGAGGGAAGGAATTATCCGCGAGGTGGGCGGAATGAAGGAGGCGCTGCGCAGGCTGCATGAGATGATAGGGGAAATGCAGCACAGTCCGGCAAGAAGGTGAGCGGCGCTGCGGACGCGGTGAGCGGCGATTTGCCAGTGAGTTACAAAGGAGAAGAATGGCTGGATATTGGAAATTCCTCAAAAAAGAAAATGAAATAAAATGTATTGCTGTTGTGCGTACATACTGGTATAATAAATCTGACAGAAGGAAATTCTGGGATTTTGAAAGGAGTGTTATACTATGGCAGCAAAGTCAGCTAATCTGTACGCAAGGATAGAGCCGGATGTGAAAGAGCAGGCAGAAAGCATTTTGTCAGCACTTGGCATCCCGGCGTCCAGTGCAATCAATATGTTTTATAAACAGATAATTTTAAACAGAGGGCTTCCGTTTGAAGTAAAAATACCTGCGGCAGGGTCTGCCGATGTTTCAGCACTGAGCGAAACAGAATTAAATGCAGAACTGGAGAAAGGATATGCGGACATGACAGCAGGAAGAACTAAACTTGCAAGACAGGCATTTGCAGATATCCGCAGAGATTATGGTATATGATTTATGAGGTGATTACCACAGAGCAGGCTGATGCCGATTTAAGAGGCATATATGAGTATATTGCCTTTGAACTGCTTTCACCAGATAATGCGGCAGGGCAGCTTGGACGGCTGGAGGAACGCATTGCAGGGCTTGAAAAATTCCCTGAGAAATTCAGACATTATGAAAAAGAGCTGTGGCACAGCAGAGGGCTGAGAGTAATGCCTGCTGACTATTATCTGGTGTTTTATATTCCAGATAAGGATGCGGGTATTGTGACGGTAATCCGTGTTATGCATGCCGGCAGGGATGCTGACAGCTGGCTTAAAGGGCATACAGTAATGTAAAAACAGATAGTTATAACAGCATTAAGGCGTATGGAATATTTGTATCATACGTCTTTTTTGCTTTACCTGAATCCTACAAAATTGTAGTCCTGCTGTCATATTTCTGAAGGATAGAAATGGTATGCTTTAACCGAATTCAAAATACAGAAAGAGGTGCTTATAAATGGATTTATTAGAAGTTCATTCCGTTTCAAAAACCTACGGCAGCGGCGAGGCAGCCGTACATGCATTAAAGAATGTCAGCTTCAGTGTCCCCAAAGGGGAATTTGTGGCGATTGTCGGGGAATCCGGGTCAGGCAAGACGACGCTTTTAAATATGCTGGGCGCGCTGGATACGCCGGACCGCGGCAAAGTGTTAATCGACGGCAGGGATACATTTTCCATGAAGGAGAAAGCGCTTACGATTTTCCGGCGCAGGAATATCGGGTTTATTTTTCAGGCATTTAACCTGATACCGGAGCTGACTGTGGAACAAAACATCATGTTCCCCGTTCTTTTGGATTATCAGAAACCTGATAAAAAGTATCTGGAAGAGCTGCTGACGGTACTCAGCCTGAAGGAGAGGCGCGCTCATCTGCCAGGGCAGCTTTCGGGCGGGCAGCAGCAGAGGGTGGCAATCGGGCGCGCGCTGTTTACGCGTCCTTCCCTGATACTCGCAGATGAGCCGACTGGAAATCTGGACACGAAAAACAGCAGTGAAGTCATTGCGCTGCTGAAAGAAACGTCAAAGAAATATGAACAGACCATCATTATGATTACACATAACCGCAGCATTGCCCAGACGGCGGACCGCGTGCTCCGGGTGTCAGACGGTGTGCTGACTGATTTGGGGAGGTGCCGTGAATGAGAAGCTATTTAAGCATGATTCCGATTGTGGCAAAAGTACGCAAAAGGCAGAACCGTCTGACGATACTGTGTATTATGATTTCGGTACTGCTTGTCACGGCGATTTTTAGTACCGCGGATATGGTCATCCGGGCAGAGAGCGCTGCCATGCAGGATAAACATGGAAGCTGGCATATCAGGATAGAAAATATTTCAAAGGACGCAGCGGATGCAGTCTGCAAACGGCCTGATGTAGCAGCAGCCGGATGGTTCCAGTCATTGAATCTGGATGTTGACCAGCCATACTATGCCGGTGATAAAAAAGCAGCTTTGTACGGTACGGATGATACTTATATGACGCAGCTTACAAACAGTATCGAAGAAGGTTCTTTTCCGCAGAACGATAAGGAAATTCTGCTCAGCAGCAATGCAAAGCTCGCGCTGAATGTAAAGCTGAAAGACCGTGTGACGATTCAGACCCCGGGCATGACGGCGGAATTTACAGTGTCTGGTTTTGGCTCGGATGATAAGGAGTATTATCAGGGACAGACTTATTTAACGGCAGTATATATGACAAGAGCAGCTTTTGACGTTCTTATGCGCGAAAACGGTATTTCGGATTCCGGCCCGGTATATTATGTAAAGTTTCAAAATGCGGCAAAGGCAGCAGACGCAGTCCCGGAATTTCAAAAGCTGTATAATCTGAATGCGGACAGTATTTCTGAAAATACTGCGGTTATGGGGCTTTCCGGGAAGAGCAGCAGCCAGACAATAAGCGGTTTTTATACGATAGCGGCTGTACTGTTTGTGTTGGTGCTTTTAGCCGGAGTGCTGATGATTTCCGGCAGCATGAATAGCAATGTGGCGCAGCGGACAAAATTTTTCGGCATGCTGCGCTGCATTGGTGCAAGCCGAAGTCAGATTATGCATTTTGTGCGGCTGGAAGCATTGAACTGGTGTAAGACGGCAGTACCTTTCGGGCTGCTTTTGGGTACGGCTGTCAGCTGGGCAGTCTGTGCATCTCTGCGCTACGGCATAGGCGGAGAATTTGCTTTTACTCCTGTCTTTCGGTTCAGCTTCATCGGGCTTATCAGCGGCGCTGCAGTCGGAACCGTGACCGTTCTTCTTGCGGCGCAGTCTCCGGCCAGACATGCTGCAGAAGTTTCCCCGGCAGCGGCAGTCTCCGGCAGTATGCAGGCAGTGCCTTATGTACGGCATGCTTCCCGGATAAGACCGGGCAGAATCGAACGGACGCTTGGAATTTATCATGCGGCAGCATCTAAGAAGAACTGGTTTTTGATGACAGCAAGTTTTTCACTGAGCATGATTTTGTTTCTCTGTTTTTACGTCGGGCTGGATTTTGCAAAGGGGCTGCTTCCTTCTATGCGTTCATGGCGGCCGGATGTTATACTGAACGGATATTCGAATGCTCTCGTGCTGGAACGGGGACTGGCCGGTGAAATCCGTTCTTTTCAAGGGGTTGAGGAGGTTTTCGCATGCTCATACATGGAAAATATTCCGGCAGCTTCTTTGCGGCAGGAAACAGACCATATCAATCTGATATCTTACAGCGACAGCCTGTTGGACAGTGCGAAAGACAGCGTGACACAGGGAGATTTTGCGGGCGTTTACGGGAATAGCAGTCAGGTTATGACAGTCAGCAGCAAAGATAATCCGTTAAAAATCGGAGACACTGTCCGGATTGGCGGACATGAGCTTCAAATATCCTGTACGGTGTCGGACGGCGTGTTTCCAAGTGAATACAGTATTATCTGTTCCGAGGAAACATTTGAGCAGCTCACGGGTGAGACAAATTACAGCATGATTTGTGTGCAGCTAAGCGAAGATGCTCCCGAAGAAACCATACGGCAAATCAGCAGCCTTGCAGAAAGTGATGTGATTTTTACGGATATGCGTGAAAGCAATAAAACAGATGCAGCGACCTTTTTTGCAACTAAGACTGTTGTGTACAGTTTTCTTGCAGTGATTGCAATGATTACGATATTTAACATGGTTAACAGTATTTCTATGAGTGTGACTGCCAGGATAAAACAGTACGGTGCAATGCGTGCGGTCGGCATGGACGGCAGACAGCTTACCAGAATGATTGCTTCAGAAGCTTTTACTTATGCTGTTTCGGGGCTTGTAACCGGGTGCGCTGCTGGAGTTCTGCTGAGCCGTTATTTATACCGGATGCTGATTACACGGTATTTTGGGACAGAATGGGAACTGCCGGGGGTGCTGATTGCGATTATTGTTGTGTTTGATTTTCTTTCTGTGGCGGCGGCGGTTTACGCTCCGTCAAAACGGATACGGGGGATGGCGGTTACGGATACGATTAATGAATTGTAAAATAGGAAGATATTTTTTGAATTAAGGGGGAGGGATGGCTTCGCGGACGCCGGGAGAGGGGATTTGTACGGTCCTGCGGCGGCGGTTCCAGAATGTTAAGAATCCCTAAGCATTCTGCATTTACGCTGTGGCTGCGGACGG
>CANDJC010000109.1 GCA_947384955.1 uncultured Eubacterium sp.
ACGCCAGGGCAGGGCCCACCCCGCTTTATCGGGTGTCAGGCGCCGGTCCGTCCGCAGCCACAGCCTTGCCGCAGAAAACTTAGAACTTCCTGCTTTTTGGAAGCGGAACATAAGAAGGAAAAAATTTCCCCGTCCGGCGTCCCTCCCAAAATACCTCCCAGTTTTCAGCTACCCCCGCAATCCCTCCACAGCCGCCATAAATCTCCGTATCATTTCATCCACATCCCCCTGAGTAATCACCAGCGGCGGCAGTATCCGTACCACATCAGCCCCAGCCGTAATCACAATCAGTCCATTTTCCAGCGCCTTAGCTGAAATATCAGCCGCATTCTCTGTCGTAACAACGCCCTGCATCAGCCCCATGCCCCTTCGTCCGGTAAGGAAATCATATTGCTTTATCAGTTCATCCAGCCGCATTTCCAGATACTTTGAAACTTCCCTGACATGTTCTAAAATCTGCATGCTTTCAAACAAATCAAACACTTTGCTCACTGCCGCTCCCACAAACGGATTGCCGCCGTAAGTCGTGCCGTGGTCGCCGGGAGCCAGTGATTTTTCTGCCACGCGCTGCGTCATCAAAAATGCACCGACCGGCACTCCGCAGCCAAGCGCCTTTGCCGATGTCATAATATCCGGCTTCACACCGTAATGCTGCCATGCAAACATCTGCCCGGTCCGTCCCATGCCACACTGTATTTCGTCCAGAATCAGCAGAATATCTTTTTCATCGCAAAGGCTGCGCACGCCTTCTAAAAATTCCCGTTCTGCCGGATGAATCCCGCTTTCGCCCTGAATCGTTTCCATAATTACAGCGCATGTTTTTTCCGTAATCTGCGCTTTTACGCTTTCGATGTCATTTAAATCAGCAAAACGCACGCCTCCCATCAGAGGCTCAAACGGCTCCCTGTAATGTGCGTTTCCTGTTACAGACAGCGCTCCGATACTTCTCCCGTGAAAAGAATGGTTCATTGCGATAATTTCATGTCCGGCGTGTCCGTCTCTTGTATAGGCGTATTTTTTAGCGGCTTTTATGGCTCCTTCCACCGCCTCCGTGCCGCTGTTTGTAAAAAAGATGCGGTCCATTCCCGAAGCCGCTAAGGCTTTTCCCGCCGCCTCCGCCATCGGCACATTGTAGTAAAGATTTGATGTATGCAGCAGTCTGTCTGCCTGATTTTTCAATGCCTCGCTGTATTCCCTGTTATGGTATCCAAGCGCCATAACGCCGATGCCGGATGCAAAATCTAAGTATTCTTTTCCGTCCGTATCATACAGATATACTCCTTCGCCGCGTTCCAGCACAACCGGAAACCGGTTATAAGTATGCAGAACCTCCTGCTCCGTTTTCTGGATGTATTCCTGTTTATTCATGATAATATTTCGTCTCCTTATCTCCTAAAATGGCCGTACCGATTCCTTTGTTTGTAAAGATTTCCAGCAGCAGGCAGTGCTCAATCCGCCCGTCTAAAATATGCACCCTGGATACGCCGTTATCAATCGCGTCAATACAGTTATTCAGCTTTGGAAGCATGCCGCCTCCGATATAGCCGCTTTCGATTAATTCCTTCGCTTCTGCTATCGGAAGTTCTGAAATCAGTGTGGATTTATCATCCGGGTTTTTGTAAACGCCTTCGATATCTGTTAAAAACGCCAGCTTCTCAGCGGAAACGGCCCTTGCAATGGCACAGGCTGCGTCGTCCGCGTTGATATTGTAGGTCTGATAATTTTCATCCAGTCCGACCGGCGCGACAATCGGCAGGAAATCTTTTTCCAGAAGGTCATACAAAATCTTAGGATTCACTTCCTTGATATCTCCGACAAATCCAATGTCCTCTCCGTCCGCGTATTTTTTCTGTACCTTGAGCATGCCGCCGTCTTTGCCGCTGACCCCGACCGCCAGCACGCCCAGCTGTTCTACGAGCTGCACTAAAGACTTATTTACTTTGTTTAACACCATTTCCGCAATTTCCATCGTCGGCTCATCCGTTACCCGCAGCCCATTGACAAATTTAGGCTCCATGCCGGATTTTTCCACCCAGCGGCTGATTTCTTTGCCGCCGCCATGCACGATAATCGGCTTAAATCCAACCAGCTTTAGCAGTGTCACATCTTCAATGACGCTCCGCTTTAACCTGTCGTCCACCATCGCGCTGCCGCCGTATTTTACAACGATAATCTTGCGGTTAAACCGCTGGATATATGGCAGCGCCTCTACCAATACCGACGCTTTTTTCAATACCTCGTCCATTGTTTCTGTTTCATCCATTGCTCTTTCCTGCATAACGAATCACCTTTCCAGTTTATTTATTAAATTCTGTAATATTCGCATCATTAAGCGTAAAATCGTAATAATTCAAATCCTCCCGAAACGTCCAGCCGACACTCTTCCAAAAGCGGTTCCCGACTTCATTGCTTTTAAATGCAATCAGAGAAACTTTATTAATCTGTTCTTTCTGCAGCGCACGCATTGCAAATACCGCCATCGCCTTTCCGATTCCCTTTTTCCGGTAATCCTCGCGGACACATACATGGTAAAAGCATCCCCGCCTTCCGTCATGGCCGCACAGAATCGCTCCGATGATACAGCCGTTATCTTCTGCAACAACGCTGGTGGAAGGATTTCGCCGGATAAACCGCTCGACGCCTTCTTTTGAATCGTCAATGGAACGAATTCCGAATCCGCGAATCGTCATCCACAAAGCGCGCACCCGGCTGTAATCCCCGGCATGCATTTCCCTTATCTGTACTTCCTGCTGCATATACTGTCCTTTATTATCCTTTCTATCTGTGTCATGCATTTTTTCTGTCATGCATTTTATGGAAAAAGCGGCACAAATGCGAGTCCTTCCGATTCCTCCAGCCCAAACATCAGGTTCATATTCTGCACTGCCTGTCCGGCTGCGCCTTTTACCAGATTATCCAGTGCGCCAATCATAATAATGCGCCCGGTTCGTTCATCGATTTTAAAATTGATGTCCACAAAGTTGCTGCCTTCTACCCACTTCGTTTCCGGGAATACATCCGGTTCAAGCAGACGGATAAATTTTTCCCCGCTATAATATTTCTCATATGCGCCGCGAATTTCTGATTCAGAAGGCAGGCTGCCGTCCGGCTTCTTTATCAGAGAAGCATATTCGCAGGCTAGTATCCCGCGGTTCATCGGAACCAGATGCGGCGTAAAGCTGACTGTCATCTTACGTCCGGCTGCATAGCCCAGCTGCTCTTCGATTTCCGGTGTATGCCGGTGGGAAGTAATGCCGTAGGCTTTTATATTTTCATTGACCTCGCAGAACAGATTGGCTGTCTTTGCACCCCTTCCCGCACCGGATGTGCCGCTTTTCGCATCGATAATCAGTGTATCCGCATCGATAAGCCCTTCTCTGACAAGCGGATAGGCCGTCAGTATCGAACAGGTTGTATAACAGCCCGGATTTGCCACAAGCCTTGCATCCTTTACCTGTCCGCGGTTTATTTCGCAAAGGCCGTATACCGCTTCCTGAATAAACTGCGGCGATTTGTGTTCTATTTTATACCACTGTTCATAAATTTTCACATCCTTCAAACGGTAATCGGCGCTTAAATCAATAAACTTCGCCTGCTCTAAATATGCTTCCTTCATGACGGAAGCCAAAAACCCCTGGGGCGTAGCCGTAAATACGACATCTGCCTGTTTTACAAGCTCCTCAATATTATCATCCAGACAGTTCCCTTCGATTAGCTGAAACATATTCTGGTATACGGACGCATATTTTTTATCGATATAGCTTCTCGAACCAAGCCACTTGATTTCCACATCCTTATGTCCTAATAAAATTCTTACAAGCTCCGCGCCGGCATATCCGGTCGCTCCTATAATGCCTGCTTTTATCATTTCCATCCACCTCTGTTTCAATTTTAATTCTGATATATCCGTCTGCCGCATTTTCTAAACCGCTGTCACGAAACTGCCGCGGACGAAAGCTCCAGACTGCCGTATTATAAAAAGCTGCAACAACTATACTAATATAAACAGACAAAAAGCACAAGCATTTTATCTGCTTTTTTCCTGTTTTTTGAATATTTATGCATTTTAGCATGATTTATGCATAATATCCGGATGCTTTTATGCAACTTTAAAATATTCTGAGAGCTGAAAATTCTTATGCATTTGAAAAAAACCCCGTATCCGTCATTTTCCCGAAAGAAGGGTGAATAATTATATATTTTTTTGCATAAAATATCGCTTGCGTTTCCAGGATAAGTGTTGTATATTTTATAAAGAAAAAAGCATGCCTTAAAAACACCATGCATGCAGACTAATTTTATTATTTTAGAAAGGGCTTACTACCATGAAAGAAAAAGTTGTATTAGCATACTCAGGCGGACTTGATACGACCGCTATCATCCCGTGGCTGAAAGAAAACTACGATTATGAAGTAATCTGCTGCTGCGTCGACTGCGGCCAGGAAAGCGAACTAGACGGATTAGAGGAACGCGCAAAATTATCCGGCGCCTCAAAGCTCTATATCGAAGACATTACCGATGAATTCTGCGACGATTACATTATCCCGTGCGTTCAGGCCGGAGCCGTTTATGAAAATAAGTACCTGCTCGGCACTTCCATGGCGCGTCCGGGCATTGCCAAAAGATTAGTTGAAATCGCCAGAAAAGAAGGCGCTGCCGCCATCTGCCACGGCGCTACCGGAAAAGGCAATGACCAGATTCGTTTTGAACTGACAATTAAAGCGCTTGCTCCGGATATCAAAATCATTGCCGCATGGCGCGACGACAAATGGACCATGGATTCCCGCGAATCGGAAATCGAATACTGCAGGGCACACGGCATTGACCTTCCGTTTTCTGCTGATAACAGCTACAGCCGCGACCGCAATTTATGGCATATCAGCCATGAAGGCCTGGAATTAGAAGACCCGTCGAACGAACCGGATTTCGACCATCTGCTGGTACTCGGCGTATCTCCTCAAAAAGCTCCTGACGAGGGCGAATACGTAACTATGACATTTGAATCCGGCGTTCCAAAATCCGTAAACGGAAAAGAAATGAAAGTTTCCGATATTATCCGCGAGCTGAACCGTCTGGGCGGAAAACACGGCATCGGCATTGTGGATATTGTAGAAAACCGCGTTGTCGGCATGAAGAGCCGCGGCGTTTATGAGACTCCTGGCGGAACGATTCTTATGGAAGCACAGAAACAGTTAGAAGAGCTTGTGCTTGACCGTGCTACCATGGACGTTAAAAAAGATATGGGAAATAAAATGGCTCAGATTGTGTATGAAGGCAAATGGTTTACACCGCTTCGCGAAGCAGTTCAGGCTTTTGTGACTTCTACGCAGAAATATGTCACCGGAGAAGTGAAATTCCAGCTTTATAAAGGAAACATTATCAAAGCCGGCACCGTTTCTCCGTATTCTCTCTACAGCGAATCACTGGCAAGCTTTACAACCGGGGATTTGTATGACCATCATGATGCCGAAGGATTTATTACACTGTTCGGCCTTCCGCTGAAGGTACGCGCAATGAAAATGCAGGAGGCAGATAAGAAATAAAAGGCCCGGATACTATCCATTTGCTGCTTTTTCTCTGAGAAAGCAGCATACAGCCTGTTTGTATGGAAAGGAAATTGTATGCTGTATATCACCTTTCAGCCATCTGAGCAAATGATATGGAACGTACAGGGTTATTTTAATTTCAATTATCAGGATGAATGGCTCGACGACCCTATGGTAAAAGAAATGATTCTGGATGTAGACAAGTCTCATGTACTCGCACAGCAGCTGATACAAAGCCCGGTACTCGGCCTGATACCCCCGGAACGTCTCTCCGGCGGCGTCAAGGCATTAATCATACTGCTTAAACAGCCGGAACTGCTTATCTGGGCAACCGCCTGCGGGGACAACTGTGCAAAATGGATTGTAAAAATTAGCGAGATGCAGGATATCACCATTGTCTTAGAGCACATTATGTGGTTTCCAGATGATTTCAGAGCCGTATGCCTGGATAACGGCAGACAGATTTATAATCTTTTCGACTACAGGGGGTGTGTGCTGGATTGCCTGAAGTTAGATTAAAAACCGGACGTATTGAATATAAGATTACTGTCGAAGGCAAATATACTATTTTAAAAGGTGACAGCGGTACGGGAAAAAGCACGTTTCATGAATTAGTTTCTCTTATGAATAACGATGCAGCCGCTGTAACGAATTCAGGTTATCAGCATGTAACCGCCATGCCGGATAATTTTGAGGCATTCCGGCTTGAACTGTATCAGGATTACATCATCGTTGCCGATGAAAGCTGCAGCCTGTTTCGCCGAAACGATGCCGCTTCTATTTTGAAAGCCTCTCAGAATTATTTTATTTTTATAACACGGAAGTTAAAATTAGGATATCTGCCGGTTCATACGGACAGTGTTTTAGAATTAAAAAATTCCGGGAAATTCAATTATTCGAAACCGCTGTATAAACGTTTTGGTTTTGATAAAATTGACACCATTGACTCGATTGTGATAGAAGATAAAAAAAGCAGCTATTATTTTTTACAGGAAATCACTGCGGACTTATGCCGTATATCACCGGCCTATGGATTTCTCCAAAAAGACCGCACAGAGAAAAAAGCCGGAGCTTCTAAAATTTGTGATACTGTAAGATATGAAATCGCAGCCGGGGCAGCTTCTGTTTTAGTCATATACGATGCGGCTGCATTTGCCCAGTACACTGACTCGCTTGCCGCTATTATCCGGCAGAATCCAGATGTAAAATTTTATATACTGGACTGGGACAGCTTCGAAACCTATATCTTAAATTCCATCGTATACAATCAACATATCACTTTATCAGATGCCGGATGTGTATATGAGAGTTTAGAACAGTATGCGTCTGAGATTATCAAAGACGTAATCACAGGATATTCGAAAAGCAGTCTTCCTTTCTGTTTATCCAAAAACAGATGCATTTCCTGCAAATATGGTACCGGATGTCATTACAGAACTTTTGGTTTTGAAGATTTGCTGTATGGCAGTGTCCGTGTACTGTTTAAATACTGTCAGAAGATGTCTGAGTCAAACGGCCAGAGAGGTTCTGATACCGATTCTCAAAACCAAGTACAAAATGTTTCTTCTCCTGGCAGCTGAAATGTCTGGCAGGCTTTTTACCGGCGGGAACAGCTGATTCACTCCCGAATCAGCACTGTCTGCCCGTCAAAAGCAAAACCATAATGCCGTATCCGGCTTTTTTCAATCCCCCTTGCAGTCAGTTCTGCATCATATTTCATTCGTTCAATCTGCTGTAACGCGTTTTGCGCCGCCTGTTCCAGTGTCTTATCCTTCTGCTTTGAAAACACCTTAAACTCCATCACAATCGCATCATCCGTCTCTTGCAGCGGCTCCATCATGACATCATACCTGCCAGGCCCGCTTTCCCTGTTTGAGCGGATATGGTACCTTCCGGCCAGGTCCGCAGTCAGTCCCAGCACAAATCCATGATAAAACCTTTCCGGCTGTTTTTTCTCCGACGGCTCACCATTCGCGGATGAAATCGGTTTTGTCAACATAAAAAGATTCTGACATTCTTAGTTTTTCATAATCCTGTGTTCCAATTGAAACTGCGGCTGCCATAAAATTCACACTCCATAACCGTAATGCATAATAAACATCCTGATATCCTTACGTTTTCTTTTGTACTATACCATATCTTCTATATAACTTCCACATGTTTTCTAAGTATAAATACAAAAAACCCTTTTTCAATATAGAAAAGGGTTTTTTCTTTATGCTATATTGATATCTCTTGTCTCAGCGCCTTCACCCGCATCCTCACATTCTCCTGAAACTCCTCATCCGAATATTTCGGGTCCCTCGTCCGCTGCCATATCTCACACGGAACGAGCGTACATTTTCCGCAGTCATGCATTCCCTTATCATTCCTCACACACTCATAAATCGGGCATGCTTTCCCTTCCGGCGCGTGAAACACCTTTCCCTCACAGGCGTTACACCCCTGGCACATCTTCCCAAAGCAGTAACACGCGCCGCAGTCCGTCCCGCACACACTCAAAAGCGCCTTCTTATCAGCCTGATATTTCTCATGCCAGGTTTTCACCAGCTCTGCTGGATGCTGCGTCAGCTTTGCAGTTTCCTCCACTCCGCTGCCTTTTTCAAACTGGCTGCAGGCAACAGAATACATGCTCTGTGACACCTCGATTAAGTGTCCGTCCGGGTCATAAATATGAATCCCTCTCTGCAGCCACGGATAAGTCTTCGGCTCGTGCAGCCTTGGAATCTGCGGATATGTATCTAACAGCTTTAAAAATCCGTCAAAATCCTCTGTTTCAAAATACAGCTCCATCGTATTCGGCTGGAATTTCATTGTATCCGGTGCGAATCCTGCTATCTGGTCAAAATCCTCCTGAAGCACCAGACCGCATGTCAGCGTCTTATTTTTCCCCAGGTCTAAAATAACCTCCTGGCCAAATAAATCCTTATAAAACTGCAGGGACTTTTCCATATCCTTTACTGCAATCAGCGTACTGCAAAATTTCATCCTTTATCCTTCCTTTCCTTCTCCTTAAAATTTCAGGCAGCATAACCGCAAAGCTCCGGCATGCGAACCGGTCGGCCTGTTACCTTCTGATGTTATTTTACAATACGATGCGCTAAGCTATCTTGTATATTTACGACATCCGCAAAAGCCATCCTCTTAGCGCTCTGAATATCCATCGAATGAAATCTCTTAAATTCACGCATCAGATGCGACTGGTCCGTATATCCGTACTGATGCACCGCATTTAAAATCTGAAAATCCTCCACGCACAAAATATCCCGCCACAAAAACTGATAACGCACCAGACAGCTCAGCTTTTTCGGCGTCATGCCGATATAATCCTGAAATAAACGCTCTAACTGCCTGCTGCTGACAAATGATTCCTTCGCCAGCTTTGATACTTCCATCGTTCCTCTGTGCATCAGAATATTTGATACCGCTTCCTTCACGGTTGTATTTTCTTTTGCAAACGCTAACCTCTGCATCAGCAGCTGCTGCACATAAGCCGTCTTTTCCTCCAGTGTTTTTAATTCCAAAAGCACCGGACGTATCATCCGGTCTAACTGCTCAAATTTTGCCTCTGCCTCAAAATATCCGTTTAAGGTCGATTTTAAAGAATCCTGCGCAAATACACAGGCTGCCCATGCATAAAAACGGATTGCAAATGTGGATACAAGATGTCCTTCCTTTTGCATTTCATAAGCGTAAAAACTATGGTCATTGACCCCGCAGAAACCCCCGGATACTGTGTTTTCTGTATAATCAATGCTGTAAATGATATCTGCGCATGTATCGGGAATTACGAGCTGAAATGCGCTGTCTTTTTCTGCCTGAATCACCGGATGCGCCGTTCCCCAGAAACACCGGATGTAGGAATCCAGCTGCCTGCAGGGAGTAATTTCTGTATAAAAAGGATTCTTTTTAAGGGGTGCCGCTGTCAGCGGGTAATAAACGATGTTCTTTTTCATCTGTAATCAGTCCCTGTTCTTTGGCGAATGAAACTCAGCAGGTTCTAAATTCTTCCAGCTTTCTTCTCAGCCTTTCTTTCACTGCCTCGTCCGCAAACGCTGCGCGAACCGCATTTTCCATAAGCAGCATAATTTCATCATCCCGGATGCCATACGTCTTTTGTATAAACGCCAGCTCTTTTGTCATAGAAGTACCGCTTACCGTCCGGTTATCCGTATTGACCGTAACGCACAGCCCTGCATCCAAAAACTCCCGCAGCGGATATTCTGCGGCGCATTTCGATGCTTTTGTCTGCAGGTTGCTGACCGGACACATTTCAATGCCGGTTTGTGCGTCTGCTGCCATCTTCTGCAGTTTTGGATTCCCGCGCATTGCGATGCCGTGCCCGATTCTTGCCGCGCCGGCTTTCAGGGCATCCGCTATATTTTCTGCATTCCCGCACTCTCCGGCATGAATGGTAAACGGCATCCCAAGCTCTTTTACCCTTTCAAACAGTTCCATAAACTGCCGCATCGGATACTGCGCCTCTGCTCCTGCAAGGTCTGCTGCGCATACGCCTTTTCCCAGAAACTGGCTGGCAGCCTTTATCATTTCATAATTATCTTCTATGCTGTGATGCCTCATCGCACAGACAATGACACCGTAATCTATCCCAAATTCTCTTCTGCCCCGTTCCAGCCCTTTTATCAGAGCCGCAGTCACCTGTTTTGAATCCAGCTGCTCAGCCTCTGTCCGGCCTGTTTTTACAGACAGAAGCGGCGCGAAACGGATTTCCGCATAGCATACCTGTTCCTGCGCCATTGTTTTCATCACATCATACCCGGCGCCTTCGAATCCTTCCTCATCTGTCAGACACTGCAGCGGAAGCTCAAATTTCTCCAGATATTCCAAAAGGCTTGTGCAGTCCTGCGATACACAAAGCTCTTCATCCGCTACAGGCCGTCCGAGACGCTCCTGTATAAATTTTTTGCTCAGAGAACCGTCCAGATGACAGTGCAGCTCTATTTTCGGCAGTTTCTGCAGCTGTTCTATTGTCATAGTGTTTTCCTCCTATTCTCATTTTTCCGGTACATCCCCGGTTTTTGCCATGCACTCACGAAGATTGACCGGAAGTATAACCGGCTTCTTTTTGACAGTAACTTATATTTTGCGGGTCCGCCCTTCTGGCTGCATAGCTGCATTTACTGCACAGAAAAATTTTCGCAGATTTTATGTTTTTTATGTTTCAATACATTTCTCTAAAATGGCAGCCCCCGCGCATATCTGTTCTTTTGTAAGATTTCCAAACCCGAGCAGCAGTACCGGCCCTGCATCAGGTTTTTTCCCGCCCGCAAGATAGCAGCCCGACATTCCCTGCACCAAAAGCCCGCATGACGCCGCCTTTTCAATAATGTCCTCCTCCGTACAGCTGCAGTTTAATTCAGCCGCCACATGCAGCCCGGCATAATCACCATAAATACGGCGCACCCATTTCTTTTTCTTTAACAGCTGCAGAAGGCAGTCATGTTTCGCTTTGTAAATACCGCGCATTTTATTTAAATGGCGTTCAAAACAGCCGTCTTCAATAAAACGGCAGACTGTCATCTGCTGGATTTTGGATACTGTGGATGCATAAAAGCCGCATTTTTCATGATAAGCCGCTAAAAGCTCAGGCGGAAGCACCATATAGCTGATACGGATGGAGGGCATAATGCTGTTTGAAAATGTGCCGAGATAAATTACCTTTCCTTCACGGTCCATTCCCTGCAGGGACGGAATGGGCCTGCCTTTATAACGGAACTCGCTGTCGTGGTCGTCTTCGATAATATACCTGCCCTCACCGGCCGCGGCCCACGCTAAAAGCTCCAGCCTGCGCTTTAACGGCATCACTAAGCCTAACGGAAACTGATGAGACGGCATCACATATACAAGAGAAACATCCGTAACCGCTTCCACGCACATGCCGTTTTCATCCATGGGCACGGCTTCCACCTCATAGCCGATGCTTCGGAATGTATAATACGCCTGCAGATAAGCAGGACTTTCCATTGCTGCCCTTAACCGCCTGCCTATTATCTGTCCCAGTATCTGCAGCAGATATTCATTCCCCGCTCCGATAATCATCTGTTCCGGCTCACACTGCACGCCCCTGGCATGATGAAGGTAAGCCGCAATCGCCCTGCGCAGGCTGTATTCTCCTTTGGGGTCTCCTGCCTGCAGCAGACTGTGCCTGGCTTCCAAATCTAACAGCGCTTCTTTTGCTGATTTTCTCCACGCATTATACGGAAACCAGAGCTCATCTGTCTGGCCCGGCAAGAAAGAAATCTCCGGCCTTTCCCTGCCGCTGCTGTCTGTGCGGCGGCTTTGCGGACTGTACGCAGAAACAGCGTTTTGCGGCTTTTTTGTGCCGTATTTGTCCCGGTTTCTTCTGTTTTCTGTAAAATCATACAGGGAACTGATATCGCACACATAATACCCGCTCCCCCTTTTTGCCATTAGATATCCTTCGCTGACCAGCTGGGCATAGGCTGCGTCAATCGTGCTTCTTGAAACCTGCAGATTTGCCGCCAGCAGACGGGCAGACGGCAGCCTTTCTCCTTTCGAAAGCCTGCCGCCCATAATTTCTTCTCTGATATATTCGTATATCTGCTCATAAAGCGCCGTCTTTGCACTGACATCCAGACTTATCAGCAGTTCTTTCACGTTACTCCGCTTCCTCTCCCTCTTCTTTTTTCGCAGCGATAATTTCATCTTTGAGCATCAGCGCCTTGTCTTTAAGCTTTGCCGCAACCCCTTTGGTCTGAATGACACTGCCGCAGTATTTGGTAGCCAGGTCATATTCGTGAAAGCGAAAGCTTAATACAGCAAGAAGATAATCAAACGTATTCTGGTCCATGCCGCAGATTGGGAAATTTTCCTGCGTGGCAGCTTTGGAAAGTCCTTCGTATGCCTGTTTATAATAACGGTCCTGTTTTTCTAAATACTGTTCTTTCTGTTCTTTCGTCAAAAGCTCCGGCTCTGCTTCTGCCTCTTCTAAACAGCCCCTGTACAGCCATGATATCTGCAGGCACAGATACGCCTGCTCGCTTAACGGCAGCTCCATGACCATTGCGCAGATTAAGGCGATTTCATGCTGGCGGATAGCTGTCGCATAATCCATGACATCCATGCTGACCGGCTGCTGGCTCATAAACTGCGAGGTTACTTTTTCTCTGAGCCTTTTTTGATGCAGCGAGGTTAAATGCTCAAAATTTTTGGTCGGAGCTGCAAATCCGCAGTACGGGCATGCGGTTACCCCGTATTTCAAAGAATCAATAAACTGAAATCTGGGCCTTAAATCCGCATCGGATTCTTTTCTGCGCAGCTTGCTGTTTAACACTCTTAAATCCTCAAACTGGCCTTCACAGTTTGTACAGGTTATTTTTTTCTTGTAAACATATTTCTTTTCTTCTTCAACATTATATAAAACAGACATAAATACCTTTTCCTTTCCTATCGCAAAATCCCCCGCCAGGCACCGCGGTCTTTATAATTAAGACGGCAGCCTGAAAGAACTCTTTAATGAAACGACACGGTTAAATACCAGATGCTCTTTCGATGAATCCTTTGCATCCACACAGAAAAATCCATTCCGCACAAACTGAAAGCTTTCATAAGGTGCCGCGTCTTTCAGACTCTGCTCCACATAGCATTTTTTCTTTATCATAGAATTCGGATTCAGGTTCAGGCTTCCGTCTTCTTTATTATAGACACCCTTTTCCTCATCTATGAGATTTTCAAATAACCGCACTTCTGCCTGAGCGGCATATTCTGCTGCTACCCAGTGAATCGTGCCTTTGACTTTTCTGCCGTCCGGACTGTTTCCGCCTTTCGATGCCGGGTCATACGTACAGTGAATCAGCGTGACTTTCCCGTCCGTATCTTTTTCATAGCTGGTGCAGGTTACAAAATATGCCTGCATCAGGCGCACCTCATTTCCCGGAAACAGACGGAAATATTTCTTCGGCGGCTCTTCCATAAAATCAGCGCCGTCAATATAAATTTCACGGCCAAACGGGACTGTGCGCGTGCCAAGCTGCGGATTTTCCATATTGTTTTCAACTGTCAGATACTCGGTCTGTCCCTGCGGATAATTATCAATCACTACTTTTACCGGGTCAATCGCTGCCATTACCCGTGCTCTTTTCAGCTTTAAGTCTTCCCGGATGCAGTATTCCAGCATTGCCATCTCAGATATGCTGTTTGCTTTGGAAATGCCGCACAGCTCAATAAATTTCTGAATCGATTCCGGCGTATACCCGCGCCTTCGAAGGCCCGAAATCGAAACCAGCCTCGGGTCGTCCCAGCCGTCTACAATCCCGTCTTCTACCAGCTTTTTGATATAGCGCTTTCCTGTGACTACATTATTCAGATACAGCTTTGCAAATTCAATCTGCCTTGGCGGATGCGGATATTCCAGCGCCTGAACCACCCATTCATATAACGGCCTGTGGTCTTCAAACTCAAGGCTGCACAAAGAATGCGTAATGCCTTCAATGGCATCTTCAATCGGATGCGCAAAATCATACATCGGATAAATGCACCACTTATCCCCGGTATTATGATGTGTCATCCGCGCCACACGGTAAATGACCGGGTCACGCATATTCATATTTCCGGATGTCATGTCGATTCTGGCACGAAGCACTTTTTCGCCGTCTGCAAATTTTCCGTTTTTCATATCTTCAAACAGTGCCAGATTCTCCTCGATGCCGCGGTTACGGCCCGGGTCTTCCTTTCCAGGCTCTGTCAGTGTTCCGCGGTACTCCCGTATCTGCTCTGCGGTAAGGTCCGATACATAGGCAAGCCCTTTTTGAATCAGTTTTACCGCTGCTTCATACATCTGCTCAAAATAATCAGACGCAAAAAAAAGCCTGTCTTCCCAGTCCGCTCCCAGCCAGCGGATATCTTCTTTAATCGATTCTACAAATTCAGTCTTTTCTTTTGTCGGATTTGTATCGTCAAAGCGCATGTTAAATTTGCCGCCGTACTGCTTTGCAATTCCATAATTCAGCAAAACTGCCCGGGCATGCCCGATATGAAGGTAGCCGTTCGGCTCCGGCGGGAAACGGGTATGCACATAGTCGTATACGCCTTCGGCAAGGTCTTTATCAATTTCCCTTTCAATAAAATTCCTTGATGTACTTTCGTTTTCCATTTCTTAACTTCCTCCTGAATAAACAGCAGCCTGCAAGAGGTGATTTGCAAGCCGCTCTTAACTAACAGAGTAACACAGGTGGTTTTTTGAGTCAACCGGAAAGTTTGCTGGATTGTGTTATGGGGGGATTGTGGCTGCGCGGACGCCGGGTGACGGGAAGATGCACCGGATTCCTGTGACGGCTCCGGAATGTTAAGAATCCCTAAGCATTCTGCATTTACGCTGTGGCCCCGGACGGGACGCGGCACCTATCCGCCCTGGCTCAGCGGGCTGCCGGTGCCGCTGCGGCTTCGCCGCCTGGTTTTGAAGCAGAATGCTAAGGGATTCTAAACATTCCTCCAATGTCACAGGAATCCGGTGCAT
>CANDJC010000110.1 GCA_947384955.1 uncultured Eubacterium sp.
TCTGGCTGTTCTTATATCAATTAAGGCCTGATTTACACTATCTGACGGACTTTGCGGCAGAGTGGAACATCCTGGCTGAACTGTTATTATTGAATGAAATAAAATGTCTCATTTATCTTGCATAAAACGCACATCCATGCTATAATCCATCTAAAAGTATATTTTCTCCATGCAGGAGTCACAAAACTGCATGCCAGAGGGACAAGTCCCGTCAAAAAAGACAATTCTATCCAGCTGCCTGACAGGCATGCTGCAGTCGGAAACAAAGAAAATCCATGCTTTGAAATCACAGTAAAATACGGCAGGGGTTTTCGAAACGGAAATCCCTGCGGCAGACAGGAGGAAACAGATGAAAGAAGATGCTGCAAAAAAGAATGCATTGGAGCAAAGCCCGGCAGGAAGGGCGGTAAATGCCGTATCGCATGCGGCTTCAATTAGCAGCACGGAAGAATACGGCAGGATTACCAGAAGCCTGTATTTTCTGCTTTCGGAAAAAACAGACGGCAGCCAGAGGAAACAGTTTTACTATGACCGCGGAATTATTGTGCGCGGAAGCGAGGAGGGGAATACAGTGTCGGGAATGGAAGAAATGCGGATGATTATTGAAGAGGAACGGGAAATAGCAAAAAAAGAGGCAGAAGAACTGAAAAGGACAGCGGAAGAAGCGGAAAAGGAACTGAAAAAGAAGGCGGCAGAAGCAGAAAAACAGGCCACCGTGCATACGACGGTTCATATAGGAAGAAGCAGCGGCCTGGATTTGGAAAAGCAGATTTCTATCATTGCAGAATTACTCAGAATCGGGCATGAAGAAGCCAGAGAGCTTTACAAAGTGTATTCCTGACTGCCTGGCCGGGCAAGGGCGATGGCAGTTCATGCATCCGGCTCAGCGGCGTATCCGGCCAGGCTTTTGAAAAATGTCCGAAAGCCTGGCCGTTTATACATTTATCTTATCCCATTACAACAGTCACATGATATTCTTTTTTCATTCCGTCCGGGCAGATGCAGCATCTGTTGACAGCCTGGCCGTCAATTTCTACAGCCTGCACGCCTTTTTGCACATGCTTTGGATTCCTGATATCAATATAAATATCTGCCCCGCGGTAGTGCCGTCTGACTTTCAGGGATTCCAGCTCCTGCGGGATGCACGGGTCTATGACAAGTCCGTCAAACTCCGGCCGGATTCCTAAAATATACTGGGAGACATTAACAAATGTCCAGGCAGCGGTTCCGGTCAGCCAGCTGTTTTTCGCTTCGCCGTGTTTCGGCGCATCCCTGCCAGCCACCATCTGGGAATAAACGTACGGTTCTGTACGGTGAATCTCGCTGATGTCTTCTATATAAGCCGGACAGGTCTTTTTGTAGATTTCAAATGCCCGGTCCCCGCGGCCGATACGCGTTTCCGCAATCGATACCCAGGGGTTATTATGACAGAAAATCCCGGCATTTTCTTTATATCCTGGCGGATAAGACGAAATTTCGCCTAAGTTTACATAATAGCGGCTGTAAGGAGGCTGCTGCAGCACAATGCCGTATCTGGTATCGAGATGCTTTTTGACAGAATCCAGCGCAGTCTCAGCATGCCCTTCCCTGATTCCGATATCCGCAAGCACGCAGAACCCCTGCGGCTCGATATAAATTTTTCCTTCTTCGCATTCAGCCGAGCCTATTTTCTGCCCGTCCGCGTCATAAGCACGCAGGAACCATTCCCCGTCCCAGCCGCTTTCGAGAATCGTATGATACATCGTATCGGCAGCAGCTTCGGCTCGCAGAGCCTCATCTTCTTTGTGAAGCAGGCGGTTTATCGCGGCATATTCCCTTCCGTATCTGACAAACATAGCTGCAATAAATACAGATTCTGCCACCGGGCCTTCCGACGGGCCGAAAGTCTGAAACGATTCGCCCGGTTCTGTAGAAAAGCAGTTCAGGTTCAGACAGTCATTCCAGTCCGCCCTTCCGATTAAAGGCAGCCCGTGCGGCCCTAAGTGCGTAAGCGTATAGTCAAAGGAGCGTTTTAAATGCTCAGAAAGCGGCCGGGCTTTCGACGGGTCATTGTTAAAATCAACCCGTTCATCCAGGATGCCCAAATCTCCGGTTTCTTTGATATAAGCAGCCGTTCCCGCAATCAGCCACAGCGGGTCGTCATTGAATCCGCTTCCGATATCTGCATTTCCTTTCTTCGTCAGCGGCTGGTACTGATGATAAGCGCTGCCGTCCTCAAACTGCGTCGCCGCAATATCCAGTATCCGCTGCCTTGCACGCTCTGGAATCAGGTGCACAAACCCTAAAAGGTCCTGACAGGAATCACGGAATCCCATACCTCTTCCGGTCCCGGACTCAAAGTAAGAAGCAGAACGGGACATATTAAAAGTCACCATACACTGATACTGATTCCAGATATTTACCATGCGGCTCAGCTTCTCATCCGCGCATTCCAGCGTAAACCGGGACAGGAGCGCATCCCAGTAATCCGAAAGCGCTTTTAACGCGTCCGAAACCTTCTGATCGCTATTCAGCCGCGAAAGCGCAGCCAGCGCAGGCTCTTTACGAATGACATCCGCTGCCTCCCATTTTTCATCCGAAGGATTCTCAGCGTATCCAAGCACAAAAATCAGGCTCCTCTCCTGACCGGGTTCTAGTGTCACATGCAGATAATGCGAACCGATCACAGCTCCGCCGCTGGCCACAGACTGGTAAGCGCAGCCCTCCCTTACAGCTTTTGGATTTTCAACGCTGCCGTAGCTGCCAAGAAATACATCCCGATCCGTATCAAAGCCGTCAATATCTGCATTCACAGCATAATAAGCAAAATGATTTCTCCGTTCCCGGTATTCCGTCTTATGATAAATTACGGAATCCTTAATTTCCACCTCTCCAATACTCAGATTGCGCTGGAAATTCGCGGCATCATCGACCGCATTCCAAAAACAGAATTCTGCATAAGAACTCAGGGAAAAAGTCTGCTTTTTGTCCGTATCATTGCGAAGAACCAGCCAGTTTACCTCGCACGTTTCCCCAAGCGGTACAAATGCAGTCAGCTGCGCCTGAATTCCGTTTTTAGAAGAAACAAACCGGCTGTATCCAAGCCCGTGATGACATTCATAGCTGTCTAACGCAGTCTTAACCGGCTGCCATCCCGGCGTCCAGACTGTGCCGTTATGATTAATAAAATAGTACCGCCCGTTTGTATCCGCAGGCACGTTGTTATAACGGTAACGGGTCAGCCGAAGAAGTTTTGCGTCTTTGTAGAAGCTGTAGCCGCCGCAGGTGTTGGAAATCAGGGAAAAGAATGAATCGTTTCCAAGGTAGTTAATCCAGGGAAGGGGTGTCTGGGGAGAGGTGATGATGTATTCTTTTTTTGCATCGTTGAAGTGTCCGAATTTCATATGGGTGTGTCCTTTCTTTTAATTTTTGTCTTTCTTTTAATTTTTGTCTTTCTTTTAATTTTTGTCTTTCTTTTAAATTTTTGTTTTTTTAAATTTTTGTCTTTCTTTTTGATTTTCGACTTAATTTTTTGGCTGCAGGGCAAGGGGATGTTATTTTTATGGGGAGGGTGGGTGGCTGCGCGGACGCCGGATGAGGACAGCTGCCTGGTCTTATTGTTCCGGTTTCCAGAATGTAAGAAGCCCTAAGCATTCTGCGTTTACGCTGTGGCCCCGGACGGTCGCGGCACCTAGTTCGCCCTGGCTTACAGCCATAAGCTAAAGGTGCCGCTTCGGCTTCGCCGCCTGTTTATAGAGCAGAATGCTAAGGGCTTCTAACATTCTTCCAAAGTCACAATAAGACCAGGCAGCTGTCCTCATCCGGCTGGTTATCTCGGGGTTTACGTATCCTGTTTTAAAGGGATACGGGCTGGCAGGCTTATGTCTGAAAAGGTGAGGGTATATGGAGGATAGGGCTGGTAGTTTTGTTTTTGGTTTTATGTGCTGAGTTTTGAAAATATACGGACTGGCAGATAAGCAAACGTACAAATTGACAAAGCTGCGATAAAAGCAGGCAGCTGTCTGCAGCCGTCTGGAGTATATGGTTCTAAGCATTTTGTTTCGAAAATGGACGAGATGGGAGATTTACGCATAAACTGATACAGACCATCCGTGAAATTAATAATCAGCTGACATCAACAGAATGAATAAAATTCGAAATTCAACTGTAAAATCAGCAGCTATCTGCCATCGTGTGTATGTAATATTTACAAATCTTATCAGGAAATTCAAAAGCCAATCGCCAGCAACAGTACGAAAATTTATTGAACTCAATCTGTAGAATCAACGGCTAACCGCCACCAACAGAATGAAAAATTTTGAAATTCAAGCATAAAATCAACAAGCATCTGCTGTCATCTGTGTGAAATATTTTTAGCCGCATCCATAGAGTTAAAGGTCAGCTGCCAGCAACAGTATGTTAATTTAACGAACTCCATCCGTAGAATCAACAACTAATCGCCACCAACAGAATGAAAAAATTCGAAATTCAACCATAAAATGAACAAGTATCAGCCGTCATTTGTATGCAATGTTTTTAAATCAGTGCGAAATATTTAAAAACCGCATCCATAGATTTAAAAGACAGTCCCCAACAACAGTACGAAAATTTAACGAATTCCATCCGTAGAATCAACAACTGACCACTACCAACAGAATGAAAAAAAATCGAAATACAACCATAAAAATGAACAAGCATTAGCCGTCATTTGTATGCAATGTTTTTAAATCAGTGCGAAATATTTAAAAACCGCATCCATAGATTTAAAAGACAGTCCCCAACAACAGTACGAAAATTTAACGAATTCCATCCGTAGAATCAACAACTGACCACTACCAACAGAATGAAAAAAAATCGAAATACAACCATAAAATGAACAAGCATCAGCCGTCATTTGTATGCAATGTTTTTAAATCAGTGCGAAATATTCATAAACCGCATCTATAGATTTAAAAGCCAGTCCCCAACAACAGTATGTTAATTTAACGAACCTATTTATTCAAAAAAACAATAATCAACCGCCACCAATAGTAATGAAAAATTTTCGAAATCCATTCATAAAATCAACAATAATCTCCGTCATCAGTGCGCAATGTTTTCAAATTCCATTTGTAGATTTAAAAGCCAATCGCTATCAACAGTATGTTAATTTAATGAACCCTATCCGAAAACCAATAACCAGCCGCCATCAGCAGAATGAAAATTTTCGAAATTCAGCCATGAAATCAACAAGTATCCCCAATCATCTGTGAGAAATGTTTTGAAACCCTATTTATAGATTCAAAAACCAATTGCCATCAGCTAAACGAAATATTTCCGATACTCCGTTCGTAAAATTAAAAATATCTGCTACCAACAGTATGAAAATTTGAATTCCATCCATAAAAATAACAGCCATCTGTCATCAGCAACATGAAAATTTTCGAATTCCGTCGATAAAATCAACCGCCATCTGCCATCAGCAGCATGAAAATTTTCGAATTCCGTCCATAAAACCAACCGCCATCTGCCATCAGCAGCATGAAAATTTTCGAATTCCGTCCATAAAACCAACCGCCATCTGCCATCAGCAGCATGAAAATTTTCGAATTCTGTTCATAAAACTAACCGCCATCTGTCATCAACACTACAAAAATTAATCGAACTCTATCCGTAGAATCAACAACCAACCAGCATCAACAGAATGAAAAATTTTGAATCAACCATAAAACCAACCGCCAACCGCTATCACCTGTGTGTAACACTTTCGAAATCCCAACCATAAAACCAACAGCCAACCGCCATCACCTGTGTGTAGCACTCTCAAAATCCCAACCATAAAACCAACCTCCAGCCGCCATCACCTGTGTGTAACACTCTCAAAATCCCAACCATAAAACCAACCTCCAGCCGCCATCACCTGTGCGTAACACTCTCAAAATCCCAACCATAAAACCAATAGTCAACCGCCATCACCTGTGTGTAACATTCTCAAAATCCCAACCATAAAAACGACAGCCAGCCGCCATCACCTGTGTGTAACACTTTCAAAATCCCAACCGCAAAACCAACCGCCAACCGCCATCACGTGTATGGAACGTTTTCAAAAACCAGCTGGATGAGGGAATCGGCCTTGTCTCATTGTGACTTTGGAAGAATGTTAGAAGCCCTTAGCATTCTGCTCTATAAACAGGCGGCGAAGCCGAAGCGGCACCTTTAGCTTATGGCTGTAAGCCAGGGCGAACTAGGTGCCGCGACCGTCCGGGGCCACAGCGTAAACGCAGAATGCTTAGGGCTTCTTACATTCTGGAAACCGGAACAATGAGACAAGGCCGATTCCCTCATCCAGCGTCCCCGAAGCCACCGCATTCATCCAGCGTCCCCAAAGCCACCGCGTTCATCCAGCGTCCCCGAAGCCAGCCCCAGACCTGGCACTTTCACCTTCTCTCTCCCGTTTCATACGGCTCCAGCACCTTATTCAGCACAAACGACTGCCAGTACGCCATAAGCACAAACCCCACAGAAAGCCACGCCGCCACCACCGTCCCAAGAGGAAGAAACAGGCACAGGCAGGCCGTGAGCGCATCAGTAAGAAGCAGAACAAGCGTCCGCTTCAGATTTCTTAACGCCAGCTCCCACGCATTTTTAACAGAGCGCAGCGGTGTATTCACAAACCGCCCGATTAATGGAAACGTATAATGACAAATCGCCAGCCACACAGCTGAAAGCGCCGCCAGCAGCCCGGTCACAGCAGCTCCCAGAACCGTTCCCTGCACAGGCCAGAAAAGCAGATTAAACAGTAACAGTATTCCAGCTGTAAAAAGGAGCAGAAAAGCAGCCGTCCCGTTTTTCAGATTCCGCCCGAATTCCCTTAGAAAAGTACGGACCAGATAACCGTATTCTCCTTTTGTTTCCTTTGCCATGACATAATAAAGGGAAGAAAGCGCGCTCCCGATTGTGAATACAGGTATGCAGGTAATCAGGAACACAAAGTTTAGTACAAAAAAACTGCACAGCGTATTGATAAAGTCAATGACAGGATTTAATTTTCCATCGTTCATATACAGCCTCCCGTTATGTGTTATATGCTTTGTGCCAGAATCAAGATAATTTATTATAGCTTTTCAGCAGACAAAACCGCTACAGAAAAAAAGTGTGCGAAACTACGTACAAAATTAGACATCTTTTGATTTTCAAATTGAATTTATCATCCCTTTTGCTGTATACTAAGGAGTGATGAAAAAGGAGAAAAAGGGGATTTAAAGAAAGAGAAGAACAGGTTTTGATTCAGGGAGGGATTATGAGAAGGAAATGGATTTGCGCACTGCTCTGCATTTCGTTTGTGATACCGTTTGCGGCGTGTGCTGTTAAGGAAAATTCTTCTTATGGAGACGGCGGATTACAAAAAGGGGCATACAAAGAGTTTATTACCGTAGATGTCTATGACGAGTTTGCGAATTATCAGGGAGTCCAGAGCGGCTGGTTTGCGAAGGCAGTAAAGGACCGGTTTCATATGGAGCTGAATTTTATTGCGCCGAATGTATCGGGCGGAGGGGACACGCTGTATCAGACGCGGGCGGCTGCGGGCAGCCTTGGAGATTTGATTCTGATTAATACTTCAAACGGCAAGTTTAAGGAACTGGTGGAAAGCGGGCTGGTTATGGACTGCACGGAGTTTATAAAAGAAAAAGAGATTATGAAACATTACGGCGACGCGGTCAGAAAGACAAATGAGCTGACGCAGTCGGACGGAATTTATGGATTTCCCAATTCGATATCCTCACAGCCGGCGACGGTTTCTTCGGAGAGCCTGGACCCTGTGTTCGGGCCGTATATCCGCTGGGATTATTATAAGAAGGCAGGGTGTCCTGAGATGAAGAATCTGGCGGATTTTCTGGATGTGCTGGAGCAGATGCAGCGCCTGGCCAGGGAAGAAGAAGGAGACGATGACATATATGCGGTATCGCTGTTTCGCAGCTGGGATTACAGTATGATGAATAATGCCAAGCAGATTGCCTGTATGTACGGATACGACGAGCAGGGATTTATACTTGCCAGGGCAGACGGGCAGGATTATCAGAATATTGCGGATAAGGATTCTCTTTATATCAAAGCGCTGCGGTTTTTGAATGAGGCAAATGCCAGGGGGCTTGTAAATCCGGAGTCTGTTTCGCAGGATTACGATAACTGGCTGTCCGGGTATGATTCTGGAAAGGTTCTTTACAGTCCGTGGCCGTGGGCAGGCCAGAGTACCTATAATACCGCTTCCAATAAAGCCGCCGGCAGAGGGTTTATGATGGCGGCGGTAAAGGATATGCGGATTTTGTCGTACGGATGCTGGCCGCAGGGAGATTCTGCCAGGGTGATTGCCATTGGAAAGGGCACAAAAGACCCGCAGAGGCTGGCGGATTTTATTGACTGGCTGTATTCGCCAGAAGGCATTGAAATGAGCGGGCAGGCAAATGGAGCCGCAGGTCCTAAGGGGCTTACCTGGGACATTGGAGAGGACGAAAAGCCGGTGCTGACTGCGTTTGGAAAACAGGCGCTGCCGAACAATCCGGCCAGGGTTCCCGAAGATTATGGCGGCGGCAGATGGGATGCGGGAGTTTCCGCCCTTAATTTCAGGACGGTAAACCTTGCGGAAACAGACCCTGTAACCGGGTATCCTTATGATTATCTGTGCTGGGAGTCTGTCAGAGAGGATACCAGGAGTGCACTGGATGCAGACTGGAGCAGTACGATGGGAGCAGATACGGCTATGGAGTATCTGGAACAGCACGATATGCTTCTGACAGCTCCCGGCGCGAATTATTCGACGCCTGCAGAGGATGCCAATATTACGACTGTGCGTGACCAGTGCAAAAAGACGGTGATTGATTATTCCTGGCGGATGATTTTTGCGCCGATGGATGAATTCGACGCTCTTTTGACAGAAATGCAGCATACGTTAAAGGGTCTTGGATACGATGCGGTATGCAGCGTGGATTTAAAAAATGCAAAAGACCAGGCGGCGGCAAGAGAGGAGGTGGCGGAAAGGACGGCAGAAAAGAAGAATCCATAGTTATGAATTCTTTCTTTTGCGGTATTCAGCCGGGGAGGTTCCTTCGTATTTTTTGAATTTACGGTGGAAATAATCTACGTTGCTGTAGCCGATGCGTTCTGCAATTTCGTATACCTTTAAGGAGCCGTCGTCTAAGAGCTCTTTTGCCTTCTGGATGCGTACCTGGTCCAGATAGGAGTTAAAGTTCACATTCAGTTTCCTGGAAAAAAGCCTTCCAAGATAGGAACTGTTATAGCCAAACAGCGGCGCGATTGTCTCGAGCTTTAAGTTTTCCTGGTAGTTATGCTGTATATAATAAAGGATTTCGTCTAAGACATTTTCGCCGGAGGAATAGCCGACTGAATGCATCCACATTTCAAACTGCTCGCTTAAAAATTCAATAATTTCATACAGGTAATATTTTTCTTCTATTAAAATAATGACAGAGGCGTTTGCCAGAAACGGAAGGTCTGTCTGGGGAAAAATCTGCATAATCTTCTGCTTAACCAGGATATAAATATCAATCAGAAAATGCTTGATATCCGTAATTTCCGCGGTGCATCCCGTCAGATAGTCTGACAGATTTTTCAGCGTGTCTGCAATCAGGGTCGGATTATGAGACTGTATATAGTTGGAAAAAGATTCCGCGTACTTCGGCGCTAAATCCTGTGTGAACAGGTGCGTGGAGGACAGATGGATATGCAGTTTATCATAGCCGATGACATGCTGGTCCGGTATGCAGAAGAAACGGCGGTCTTCTAGCTGGCAGACATCCTGGTAGGAGAGGCAGATATCTTCAATGCGTGTCACCTGGCGTCCGTAGGTTAAAAATATCGAGTCAAACGGGGAACCCTTCTGAGGCTTGGCCCGGTAGTGCTCTAACAGGTTTTGAAATCTTGCGATGGCAAAATCGCCCTTTAAAAGGATGATTTTACGCTGCTCAATTTCTAAAATGTCGTAAGTATCGCTGTTTTGGTTGGTGACGCGCATCAGGTCTGAGAAATTCCATACCGGACGCAGCGTGTCCTGGTTATAACTGCTGTAAGTAATGACCTGGTAAATGGAAGCCTGAAGGTGCAGCTCGCAAAGGTCTAAGGCATGAAAGCTGCAGGTATTCTGCAGAATTTCCCGGATGATATTGTCCCTGGCTTTGTCGCGGTATTCAGAGTAGGAGCGGGAGGTTTTCGCTTCTTCTTCGATAATACGGCGTACGGTGCGCACAGACTGTTCGAGCTCGTCTTCATCAATCGGCTTGGTCAGATAGAAATCGATGCCGTAGCGCATGGCAGCCTGCGCCAGTTTAAAGTCGGAAAGACCGCTTAAAATAATGAATTTGCCGTCAAAGCCGGATTCTATGGCAGCCTTTACGACCTCGATGCCGGACAGTAACGGCATGCGGATGTCTAAAAGTACAAGGTCCGGCTTCAGGACAAGGATTTTGTTTAAGGTATCCTGTCCGTTTGCGGCGGTTCCGCAGATGGTAAACCCATTTGCCTCCCAGTCAATAATCTGTTTGAGTCCTTCGAGAACAAGCTGTTCATCATCAGCAATAAATACGTTCATGATTCTTCCTCCATTTCAGGCAGATGTTATCAGATATTCTCAGTATATGCATCCGTATAAGAGCTGCATAAGGGAATGGTAATGGTAACGCAGGTTCCAAGGTGTTCCCTGCTTTGAATGGCAAGTCCGTATTCCGGTCCGTAAAAAAGATGGATACGGTTATTGATATTGTAAAGCCCGATGCCGCCTTTTTCGCCGTCCGGCGGGGTGTTCAGGCGGGCGGTAACAGCAGAAAGCTGTGCTTTGCTCATTCCGGCGCCGTTGTCAAAAATGCGTGCATACAGCTTCTGACGGTCTTTGGACGGGCGGATGCTTAGAATGATATGCCCGTTTTCTTCGATATTCTCCAGCCCGTGTGAAATGGCATTTTCTATCACAGGCTGCAAAAGGAGCGGAAGGATGCGGCAGTCTGAGGGGACAAGGCCGGGGTCTGTTTTGATGTCATAGCTGATGCGGGAGGAAAAGCGCAGCTGCATAATTTTCATGTAAGTATTGATGTAGTCAAGCTCCTTTTCTAATGTGGTAGAAGAGGTCGTGGTGTTGCTCAGCACATACCGCATCGATTTGCTCAGCAGCTTGATGGCAGTAGCGACGCCCCGGTTGCCTTCCACAAAAGCTTTCATGCGGATGGATTCGAGCGTGTTGTATAAAAAATGAGGGTTAATCTGGTTTGCTAACAGCTTCAGTTCCATCTGCTGCTGCTGGTTTTGAATCATCTGCTCGCGCAGCCTGGCCTGGTAAATTTTAGCCTCTGCGTCTTTTAGCTTTTCCACCATGATTTTCATGTCGCGGAAGGTGGCGGTCAGTTCGTCGTCGCCGCGTATCGTGTCTACGATTTCATAGTCGTTGTTGCTGACCTTGTACATCGCAAGCCGCAGGGTATTGATGCGTTCGCTGAAGTAGGCGGCATACAGGAAAATAATGACCGCCGAGATAAACAAAGCGAGCACAAGCAGCAGCAGCGAAATCAAAAGCAGGCGGCGGATGGCACCGTACGCATTCGTGTCCGCGGTAAAAATATGCAGCTTGTCGGTGGAATGGTAAAGGTTTGCCGTTAAAAGCGTGCCGACCGTCTTTTTATCAAACAGCAGAAACGTGCCTGTGCGCGGGCTGTTTTCCTCCTGCGCCAGATTTACGGGAAATGCAGAACCGGCATAGCTGCGCTCCGTGCTGATAAATACCGGCTCGTCGTTCACATTGATATAAATCTGGTAATTTTTGTCAGATACAAGGTTACGCAGGTAATCATTGGAGACAGACATTACAAGCACGGCGTATGTATTTTTACGCGGAACCGGAATGCGGCAGCAGTAATGAAGCTCCCAGTAAGTGACATCGTTTTGCCCCGTACGGATATCGCTGGTCCAGAAGTTGCCGGAAATCTGCCTGGATTTTAGATACCAGCGGGAGTTTGCAGCCTCTTCGGTTAATGGCAGGATATATTTATTCGGGCTGACATTGTGCATAAGCTGTTTTGGCACATAAAGCTTCAGCGCCGTTAACATGGGAGTATTTGTCAGTGTCTTTTCAAACAGCCCGCTCAGCTCAGAGGTAGCCTCCATAGAATCAAACGCTGCATCTTCGCTGCACAAAAGCTGCTGCAGCCTTGCACTGTCCGTTACAGTCTCGTAGGTGGCATGCAGGGAAATGGAGGTGGATACAATGGCAGAGTGCACGAGTCTGCTCTGCGAGCGCGACAGGTCCTCGTAGTGCGACATCATCTGCTGATGCATAAAAAATACAAGCGTGCCGCCGATTACGAATACGGGAATCAGTACGGCGCAGATAAACAGAATCATCAGCTGGCGTTTCATATTGTTTTTTGCAAAATATTTTAGATGCACACGCTTTATCATAGCACTACGCAATCCTTTCGTTTCCAGGCTGTACCGGCTTTCTTATGTGATTTATTTTACCATAAAAATGATTCAAAAAAAGTAGTATTTTTTCGCAAATTAATACAGTATTAATTAGAGGGTGCTCCCGATATAATGATGAAAAGTGTGATGGCACACGAAAATATGATTTCAGACAGTGAGGGTAAATATTATGAAATTTCACAATGGATGCTGGTTATTAAAAGAAGGATACGGGAGCTTTTCGCCCGCGCATGTATACGAAGTAAGGGAGGAGAAAAGGAAGGTGACGCTGTATGCCCCGGCTTCGCGCATAAAAGAAAAAGGGGATACGCTCGGCGGCGTCTGCCTGACCGTCTGCATTACCGCTCCTATGCCGGAAGTCATCCGGGTACAGGCATATCATTACAAAGGAGTAAAGCAGGACGTGACACAGTTTGAGCTGAACCTGCCGCCGGATTCGGACTGCTTTCATATGGAAGAAACAGAGGATGAGATTACAGTTTCAGGCGGACATTTAAGCCTTATTATCAATAAGGAAAACTGGTCGATGCGTTATGAGCGGGACGGGTATCTGTTAACGAAAAGCGGGGCAAAAGACCTTGCGTATATCAAGGAGAACTGGAAAGGGGAGGCTTATGACCGCGGGAATGAAGGAGCCTATATGCGCCAGCAGTTAGGGCTCAGCGTGGATGAGCTGATTTACGGGCTGGGCGAGCGTTTTACGCCCTTTGTCAAAAACGGGCAGTCTGTGAATATCTGGAATGAGGATGGCGGTACAAGCACGGAGCAGGCTTATAAAAACATTCCGTTTTATTTATCAGACAGAGGATACGGCGTGTTCGTCAATCACCCGGAAAGCGTAGAGTTTGAAATCGCCTCCGGCCAGGCTGCAAAGGCAGCATTTTCCGTCAAAGGGCAGAGCCTGGATTATTTTCTCATAAACGGCCCTTCGATGAAAGAGGTGCTGATGCGCTATACACAGCTTACCGGAAAGCCGGCTCTGCCGCCGCGCTGGACATTCGGCCTGTGGCTTTCGACTTCTTTTACGACAGACTATGACGAAGCGACCGTAATGAGCTTTATTGACGGGATGCTTGAGAGAGGAATTCCGCTGAGCGTCTTTCATTTTGACTGCTGCTGGATGCGCGAATTTCACTGGACAGATTTTATCTGGGACGAAAGGGTATTTCCAGACCCGGAAGGGATGCTTGGGCGGATTCACGAAAAAGGCATTAAAGTCTGTGTCTGGATTAATCCGTATATCGGCCAGGAATCGGCGCTGTTTGAGGAAGGCATGGAAAAAGGATATTTCTTAAAGCGAACGAACGGAGATGTCTGGCAGTGGGATATGTGGCAGCCGGGGCTTGCCATTGTAGACTTTACAAACAAAGAAGCCGTCAGATGGTATCAGGATAAACTAAAGGGCCTGTTAGACATGGGCGTGGACTGCTTTAAGACAGATTTCGGCGAGCGGATTCCGACAGACGCCGTTTATGCGAACGGAGCAGACCCGGAAAAGATGCACAATTTTTATACTTATTTATATAACAAGACCGTGTACGAGGTGCTGGTTAAATACAGGGGGCGGGAGGAAGCCGTGCTCTTTGCGCGCTCCGCGACTGCAGGAGGACAGAAATTCCCGGTTCACTGGGGCGGAGACTGCTGGTCGGATTATGAATCGATGGAACAAAGCTTAAGAGGAGGACTGTCTCTTACAAGCAGCGGTTTCGGATTCTGGAGTCATGATATCGGCGGATTTGAAAGCACTTCTACTGCGGATGTCTATAAAAGATGGGCGGCTTTCGGACTTTTATCCACCCACAGCAGATTCCACGGCAGCAGGTCTTACCGTGTGCCGTGGCTGTATGACGAGGAAGCGGTAGACGTCGTGCGTTTCTTTGCAAAACTGAAAATGTCGCTGATTCCGTATTTATACAGCAGCGCCTATGTAACATCCAGAACCGGAATCCCGATGCTGCGCAGCATGGCGCTGGAATTTGAAGGCGACCGAAACTGCCGGTATCTGGATAAGCAGTATATGCTCGGCGAGAGCCTGCTTGTGGCGCCGATTTTTAACGAAGAGGGAAAAGCGTCCTATTACCTTCCAAAAGGACTCTGGACAAATTATCTGACCAAAGAACAGGCAGCCGGAGGAGCCTGGAGGGAGGAATACCATGATTATCTGTCGATTCCGCTGTGGGTAAGGGAAAACAGTATCATCGCGACAGAGCAGGAAGACGGAAACGGGCAGGAGCTTGAGGTGAGCGTGTACGGACTGACGGGCGAGGCGCATACAGAGGTTTATGAAAATGAAAAGCTGTGTACTTCTGTGACATTAAGGCGCGAGGGAGGTAAAATCCATGGAGAAGTCAAGGGGAGTGCGAAGGTGAAAATACGGCTTGTCGGAGAGACGGTCTGCGAGGTGTCCGGGGCGGAGGCTTTGGCGGAAGGGAAAGATACGGTGCTGAGGCTGGCGCAGAGGCATGGGGTGTTTTTGTGTATGGATGTGAAATAGAAAATTCAGTGTGATGGGGGATTGGGAGGGATGTGGCGGCGCGGACGCCGGGTGACGGGAAGATGCACTGGCTTCCTGCGGCTGCTCCGGAATG
>CANDJC010000111.1 GCA_947384955.1 uncultured Eubacterium sp.
GCACCGGTAGCTGCTGGCAGAAAGCCAGGGCGAATAGGTGCCGCGTCCCGTCCGCTGCCACAGCGTAAATGCAGAATGCTTAGGGATTCTTAACATTCCGGAGCCGTCACAGGAAGCCGGTGCATCTTCCCGTCACCCGGCGTCCGCGCAGCCACCCCCGCATTAAAAACCGTTGTTACAATCTGCTTGCCTTCCCCGCAGTCTGCCTATATAATAAACCCATAAGGAGGAAATCTATATGAAAACACTTCTAATCGCAGACGACCACGAACAAATATTAGACGTATTAAAAGAATATGCCCAGAAAAACAGCTACAGCGTCCACACCGCCAGAACCGGCACCGAAGCCTTAGAAAAATTTGCGTCTCACCAGTTCGATGCCGTCCTCCTGGATGTCATGATGCCGGAAATGGACGGTTTTGAAGTCTGCCGCCAGATACGCAGAAAATCCATGGTGCCGATTATTATGATTACTGCACGCGGCGAAGATTTTGAACGTATTATGGGTCTGGATATCGGCGCCGATGACTATGTCGTCAAGCCTTTTTCGCCATCTGAAGTTATGGCAAGGCTCCGGGCGGTTTTAAGGCGCATGGATGCCGCGGAAGCCGGAGCAGACAGCCGTGTTTCCAAAAGCAGCCTTTGCATATCGCTTGACAAATATCAAGTGACCCTGGAAGGACAGGAAATCCATTTAACCAAGAAAGAAATTGAAATCCTGTGGCTGCTGTCTTCCCACGCCGGAACCGTGTTTACAAGAAACCATATTCTGGACTCGGTCTGGGGCTATGATTATTACGGGGACGACAGAACTGTGGACACGCATATCAAACGCTTGCGGGCAAAACTGGAAAAATACAGCCACCCGGACTGGGAAATTGTGACAGTGCGGGGTGTCGGCTACAAATTTGAGGTCCGCCATGAATAAAATAACACAGAAATTATTCCGGTATTTTGCCGCGCTGCTTGCATTTTTTGCAATTACGTCTTTTATTGGCTTTTCAGGCGTCTTTCGCTATTTTACATACCGGAATCTGGAAGACGGATTAAAAGAAAGGGCAGGTGTCATTGCCAGCCAGCTGGAACAGTTTTTAGATACCCAGGGTTCCCGCGGCCAGGGGCGGGGAGCTTATCTGCGCTTTATCAATGATATTGCCATGGCTGACGCTTATATTATAGATACCCGGGGAAATCCGTTTACATTTGGAAATCATACGGGTACTGCAGATGATTTAAAAAATACCCGTGAAAATCCGGCTGCTTATGACAGTCTTTCAGACTATGCCAAAACGCCGGAAAAAGATATCACTGCGTTTGCCGAGCGGATTTTTTCCAGTGAAAACTACGAACATGCATATAAGAAAGAAAAAAACGGAATGCGTATATTTTATGCCGGAATGCCGGTACGGAAAAACGGGGAGGTTACCGCAGCCGTTATCATCAGAGACTCCGCCGGTATTTCACAGGAGAGCCTGTTTTTAGCGGTCTGGATTCTCGGCGTCTGTCTGATACTGGCGCTTTTAGCATCCGGATTTGTTTCTGCGTTTTTGTCCAGACGATTTATCAAACCCATCCATCAGATTGCCCGCACGACGAAAGAGCTTGCGCGGGGAAATTATGCCGTATCCACAAATGTGCATGATAAAACAGAGTTAGGCGAGCTGGCAATGGAAACGGACCAGCTGGCAGAAAAGCTAAAAGCTGCCAGGGAGGAAAGCAGCCGGTTAGAGCAGATGCAGAAAAATTATATTTCAAACATTTCCCACGAACTGCGCACGCCCGTTACTGTTATCCGCAGCTCGCTGGAAGCAGTCTGCGACGGAATCGTGACTGGTGAAAAAGCGCTTGCATACCAGCGGCAGATACTTGCAGAATGTGTTTCTCTGCAGCGCCTTATCAATGACATGCTGGAATTATCGCGCCTGCAGAATCTGGATTTTCCGATTCAAAAAGAACGCATTGATTTATTTATGGTGCTCGATGACGCAGTGCGCGCCGTACGGGTGCTTGCCAAAGAGAAATCTATCAGTATCCGGTACGAAAAAGAACCAGGCAGCTATGATACAGACGGAGACTATGGCCGTCTGCGCCAGATGTTTGCTGCCGCACTGGATAATGCCATTAAATATTCCCCAAAGGAAAGTAACATTTACGTAACCGCTGCAAGGCTGAACGGTCTTTTATCTGTTTCCATCAAAGACACGGGATGCGGCATTCCTCCTGAGGATTTGGAGCATATATTTGAAAGATTTTACCGCTCCGGGAAAACAAGAGAGAAAGGTTCCGGCCTCGGGCTTGCGATTATGAAAGGGATTGCAGAAAGGCATCAGATAGAAATCAGCATAAAAAGCGAACCGCGAAACGGAACTGAAATCATATTCCTAATCCCATAAATCATTCTCCAGAACTTATCTTTCATGCCGGGAATCTTTTGCGTTATATTGTAAAAGGTTCCTTTTTCCTTCCATTTGACTGTATATTATCGAAGCAGACACGGATTTGATGCCTGCCGTAATATCCGTTTCTTCCATCATCCTTTATGAAAAAACAAGAATTCTTTTCATTACCCGGCCTATAGTTTCTGCATATTTTTTGGAACAAAACTCATACATAATAACACGGCACCTAAAGAATGGAGGCAAGAGGTGGTATGTTTATATGTCCTGTGCCCTATTCGTTTCATAAAAGCTAACATGTCATGGTCGTACTTCGGGACATTTTGTCCCAAAGGTGAGGGGATGGACAGTGGTGCAGGAATGTGCTATACTTAACTTCCACTAAGCCGGGTACTAACAAACAAAAATTTTGCGGAGGCATCTAAAATGAACATGCTTTATGAAAAATATAAAAACCTAACGATAGACGGCAGCTGGATTGGCCTGGAATTGGGAGAGGAAACACCGTATTTTTGTACTCCCATTGGAGCAGAAATCATTGGCTGGGATAATGGCATACACTACTGCTTTATTAAAGGTTTTGGAGATATGGTGTTCTGTGTTAATCCAGAAACTTGCTGCGATTACAACGTCTATCCGATTGCCCGCAATTTTTTTGATTTCCTGGGACTGATACTCGCCACTGGCAATACAAATACTTTGCAGCAGATTATTTGGTGGGACAAGAAAATGTTTGATGATTTTGTTAATAGTCCTGAAGAACGGGAGTATAGACTTCGGCCTGAAGTAAACGGTGTTTTGAATACAATTCGCAAAGAAATGGATGCAGCATTGATAGATACCCCGTTTGAATATATCAAAGATTTGCAAAGCAATTTCCCTTATGAAAAAATTTCGTTTACGAATGAGTATTACGATACTTTAGGAATTGAACGCCCCGATGGAACAGAGCCGTAATTTCAATTTTTCGATGACAAATTTTCTTTCAGATGACATAAAAATGACATATAAATGCCACATTCCTTTTATAGAATACACTTAAGCGAAGAAGCTAAAAAAAGAAAATCGGAGGATACGAAAAATGAAAAGAAAAATTTGCACATGGATGATAGCAGCCGCAGCCGCATTATGCTTTACCACCCCTGTAACAGCAGCCGTTTCCCAAAAAGCGGTTCAGCCGGGTTACCGTTTTACAGATACGAACGGAGACGGCATCTGCGATTATTTTACAGACAAAGACGGAGACGGCATCTGTGATAACTGTACCTGGTCAAACGGACGCGGAAAAGGCAGATATTTCGCTGACAAAAACGGAGACGGTATCTGTGATAATTATGCGAACCGCGGCAGAAGGGGCGGATGCGGGAGAGGATATGGCAGACAGAGATTTTAAAACCTCAGTGCCAGCTCAAAAGCCCGTAAACCTGACGGCATTTCGTCAGATTTACGGGCTTTTTGATTTTTATACTTTATTACTTTACAATGCGTACTTTGAATACGCCTTTCATCTCTTTCATTTTATCAACTGCTTCCTGTGTCATCGGCGTATCCAGGTCAAACATGGAGTACGCATACTCCCCTTTCGACTTATTCGTCATATTTGCAATATTGATATCACACTCGCCGAATATCGAAGTGAATTTTCCGATAACACCCTTGCTGTTTTTATGCAGCACAGCGACACGCCCTTCTGTCGTGCACTCGCCCATGTCGCAGTTTGGATAATTTACGGAATTGCGGATATTTCCGTTTTCCAGGTAATTGCGGATTTCCTGAGCTGCCATAACGGCACAGTTATCTTCAGATTCTTCGGTGGAAGCACCCAGATGCGGCGTTACGATGCATCCTTTTTTCCCTGCCGTCGTATTGTTCGGAAAATCTGAAACATACTTTTTCAGACGGCCCTCTTCAAGCGCTGCCACAATGGCCTCTTCATCTGCAAGCAAATCTCTTGCAAAATTTAAAATCACGGCTGTCGGTTTCATCATCGCAATTGCTTCTTCGTTAATCATCTTTCTGGTAGCATCTAAAAGCGGCACATGGATGGTAATATAATCGCATTCACGGTAAATATCCTCTACGTTGCGCACATGCTTTACATTGCGTGACAGATTCCATGCCGCATTTACGGAAATATACGGGTCATAGCCGTATACTTCCATATCCAGATGTGTTGCGGCGTTCGCTACACGGATACCGATGGCTCCAAGTCCGATAACACCTAATTTTTTGCCTGCAATTTCACAGCCTGCAAACGCTTTTTTCTGCTTTTCTGTCAGCTTTGCCAGTTCCGGGTTTGCATGTTCTGCATCTACCCAGTTAATGCCGCCGTTAATGTCCCGGCTGGCCATAAACATGCCCGCAAGCACAAGCTCCTTTACACCGTTCGCATTAGCTCCCGGCGTATTAAATACGACAATGCCTTTCTCTGCGCATGCGTCCAGCGGAATATTGTTCACGCCCGCGCCGGCTCTTGCTACGACATCGAGTGTGTCCGGCAGTTCCATGTCATGCATGGATGCAGAACGTACAAGCGCCGCGCTGGCAGCTTTGATATCGTCCACTTTCTGATAGCCTTCTTCTAATACGTCTAATCCAATCTGTGCGATAGGATTTAAGCATACATAATTAAACATTCTTACTCCCTATGATTCTTTCTTTTTTATAAGATTCTAAAATGAATATAAACTACAATTCTGCAGTTCTTCAGCGCATACTGTTAATTTGCTGCTTCAAATTCTTTCATAAATGCAACAAGCTTCTCCACACCTTCCTTTGGCATTGCATTGTAAATCGAAGCCCTCATGCCGCCGACAGTTCTGTGTCCTTTTAAGTTCACAAATCCGGCTTTTGCGGCTTCTTCTACGAATTTTGCATCCAGCTCTTTATTTCCTGTTACAAACGGCACATTCATAAGGGAGCGGTCCTTCGGTACGACAGTTCCCTGAAACATGCTGCTTGTATCCAGAAAATCATACAGGATTTTTGCTTTTTCCTCGTTGCGTTTTTTCATTTCTTCCAGGCCGCCCATGTTCTTTAACCACTTGAAGACTTTTCCGCATACGTAAATGCCGTAGCATGGCGGTGTATTATAAAGGGAATCGTTGTCTGCATGTGTTTTATATTTTAACATGGTAGGCGTGCCTTCGAGCACATCGTCGCTGATTAAATCCTCCCGGATAATTACAATTACAACGCCGGCCGGCCCGATATTTTTCTGTACGCCGCCGTAAATAATGCCGTATCTGCTTACATCTACAGGCTCTGACAAAAAGCAGGAGGATACGTCGGCCACTAACAGATGTCCTTTCGTATTCGGCAGCTCTTTGTATTTTGTCCCGTAAATCGTATTATTTTCACAGATATAAACATAATCCAGATCATCTGGAATGTCTAAGTCCGAGCAGTCCGGAATATAGGAAAATGTCTTATCCTCCGAGGATGCCAGCTTTACCGCTTCCCCGTAAATCTGCGCTTCCTGATATGCTTTTTTTGCCCACTGTCCGGTAACAATAAAACCGGCTTTTTTATGCTTCATCAGGTTCATCGGTATCATCGCAAACTGCTGCGAAGCGCCGCCCTGTAAAAATAAAACCTTATAATTGTCCGGGATTTTCATCAGGTCGCGGATGTCCTGCTCCGCTTCTTTGATAATGGTATCGTATACTTTCGAACGGTGCGACATTTCCATAACAGACATGCCGCTGCCTTTATAATCCAGCATTTCTTCCGCCGCTTCGCGCAGTACCTCTTCCGGCAGAACCGCCGGGCCTGCTGAAAAATTATAAACTCTGCTCATGATATTGATATCCTCCTTCTGTATCCGGTTCAGCAGCCAGTGCCGCCGGAAAACCGCGCTCCGGTTACAACAGTGACTGCTGCCAGAGTGCCCGTATCCCGGTTATACCATAACTGCTGCCGGAATGCCTGTGTTCCAAAAACAATGGTTCCTATAAATCCTCTTCCGAAAATGCCTCGCTGATTGGCGCTCCCGGCGCTACCATCGGCCATACTTTATCATCACTGTTAATTATGCAGTCCAAAAGTACCGGGCCGTCAGCGTGAAGAGCCTTTTCAAACGCCGCGTCAAACTCTTCCCTGGAAGTCACACGGATTCCCTGTGCGCCCATTGCCTCAGCTAATTTTACAAAATCCACAGCGTCGTTTAAAACAGTCGCCGAATACCGCTGCCCGTAAAACAGATTCTGCCACTGCCGCACCATGCCCAGTACATGATTATTGATGACAACCTCTATCAGAGGCAGTTTTTCACGCACCGCAGTCGCAATCTCGTTCATATTCATGCGGAAGCATCCGTCTCCTGCAATATTAATCACTGTCTTGTCAGGATTTGCAATCTGAGCGCCGATGGCCGCGCCAAGACCGTAACCCATCGTGCCAAGGCCGCCGGATGTCAGAAGCTGTCTCGGCCTGGAATATTTATAAAACTGCGCCGCCCACATCTGATGCTGCCCGACTTCCGTTACGATTACGGCATCCCCTTTTGTCTTTTCGTATATTTTTTCGATAATGTACGGCCCGCAGAGCTCCTTCGGATGATAGGTCAGCGGATATCTCTGCTTTAACTGCGCGATTTCAGACAGCCATTCATCATGATTCTGCTGCCCGAGCTGTGCGTTTATCCTGGTCAGTATTTCCTTCATGTCGCCAATCACGCTGGATGTGACAATGATGTTTTTGTTGATTTCAGCAGGGTCTACATCAAACTGAATGATATCTGCCTGTTTTGCAAATTTCTCGGCATTGCCAATAACCCGGTCGCTGAAACGGACACCGACCGCTAATAAAAGGTCGCACTGGCTGACTCCGTAATTAGATACCTTTGTCCCGTGCATGCCAAGCATTCCGGTATAATTTTGGTCAGTTCCGTCAAATGCGCCTTTTCCCATCAGCGAATCACAGACCGGAGCCTGTACTTTCTGCGCAAATTCACGCAGCTCTCTGGATGCATCCGCCAAAACTACGCCGCCGCCTACAAATATGTACGGGCGTTTTGCTTCTTTGATATATTTTACCGCTTTGTCGATATCTTCCTGGCGCAGCCTTTCGGTCACCCGCCAAGGAGCCTGAATCTTTTCCGGCACATATTCTGTCGTATTTGCTGTAACATCTTTTGGAATATCGACCAGCACAGGACCCGGTCTGCCTTTTCCCGCAATCTGAAATGCCCTGCGCAGGATTTTCGCCAGCTCGCCGACATCTTTTACAATAAAATTATGCTTTGTAATCGGAGTCGTGATGCCCGCGATATCGATTTCCTGAAAGCTGTCCTTGCCAAGCAGCGGAACCGTTACATTGCACGTAATTGCAACAAGCGGGATGGAATCCATATATGCCGTTGCAATTCCCGTTACCAGGTTGGACGCCCCCGGACCGCTCGTGGCCAGGCACACGCCGGTTTTTCCTGTACTGCGCGCATAGCCGTCCGCGGCATGGGATGCTCCCTGTTCATGTGAAGTCAGGACATGCCTGATTTCATCTCTGTGTTTATATAATTCATCATATACATTTAAAATCGCGCCGCCCGGATAACCGAATATCGTATCGACGCCCTGTTCCTTCAGGCACTCTATTAAAATCTGCGCCCCTGTCAGCTGCATGCTGGCTGCCTCCTTTTCTGATTTTATCTGCTGCTGCCCGCAAAGGGCCGCATTTTTCTGCAAAGCCCCGGTACGGGCAAGCCTGTTATTCCTGCATGCCTGGATTGTTCAGCACAGCGCCGCGGTTTCCAGACGTAACGAGAGAAGCATAGCGGGCCAGATAGCCGCTGGTTACCTTTGGCTGTCTCGGCTGCCATTCTGCCTTCCTTGCTGCAAGCTCCTCATCGGAAACAGCCAGTTCCAGCTTCATTTCCGGGATATTAATGCGTATCATATCCCCTTCTTTTACAAGCGCAATCGGGCCTCCCACTGCCGCTTCCGGCGATACGTGCCCAATCGAAGCGCCGCGGCTGGCTCCTGAAAAACGCCCGTCGGTAATCAGCGCTACCGAAGAGCCGAGTCCCATGCCTGCAATGGCAGAAGTCGGATTTAACATTTCGCGCATGCCAGGGCCCCCCTTCGGGCCTTCATAACGAATGACAACGACGTCTCTTGCCTTAATTTTTCCGCCTTTAATCGCGTCTATCGCATCTTCTTCGCAGTCAAACACTCTGGCCGGGCCTTCGTGCACCATCATTTCCTCTACAACCGCAGAACGTTTTACCACTGAGCCGTCCGGCGCCAGATTTCCTTTTAATACGGCAAGGCCGCCTGTTTTGCTGTACGGATTGTCAGTCGGGCGGATTACCTGCGGATTTTTATTTACAGCATCTTTGATATTTTCCCCGACAGTCTTTCCTGTTACGGTCATGCAGTCCGTATGTAAAAGGCCGATATCCGCTAACTGCTTCATCACCGCATAAACTCCGCCCGCCTCGTTTAAATCTTCCATATAAGTCGGGCCTGCCGGAGCAAGGTGGCATAAATTCGGTGTCTTTTCACTGATTGGATTTGCAAAGGCAATATCAAAATCAAATCCGATTTCATGTGCAATCGCCGGCAGATGCAGCATGCTGTTTGTCGAGCATCCAAGCGCCATATCTACCGTCAGCGCATTGATAATGGCTTCTTTTGTCATAATATCCCTTGGACGGATATTTTTTTCAAGCATTTCCATAACCGCCATCCCGGCATGTTTTGCCAGCTTGATGCGTTCCGAATAAACAGCCGGAATCGTACCGTTGCCGCGCAGCCCCATTCCGAGCGCTTCTGTCAGACAGTTCATGGAATTTGCCGTATACATGCCGGAACACGAGCCGCAGGTCGGACATGCTTTTTCTTCAAATTCGCGCACGTCTTCTTCGCTCATCTTCCCTGCCGCGTAGGAACCGACTGCCTCAAACATAGAAGAAAGGCTTGTTTTGTGTCCCTTCACATGTCCGGCCAGCATCGGGCCGCCGGATACAAATACGGTCGGCACATTAATTCTTGCTGCCGCCATTAAAAGGCCCGGTACATTTTTATCGCAGTTCGGCACCATAACCAGCGCGTCAAACTGATGCGCCAGCGCCATGCATTCCGTGGAATCCGCAATCAAATCTCTTGTTACAAGCGAATATTTCATGCCGATATGCCCCATTGCAATGCCGTCGCAGACTGCGATAGCCGGAAATACAACCGGAACGCCCCCAGCCTCTGCCACTCCTAATTTTACAGCGTTTACAATTTTATCCAGATTCATATGGCCCGGCACAATCTCATTATAAGAGCTGACAATACCGACCATTGGTTTTTTCATTTCTTCTTCCGTAAATCCGAGTGCATTGAACAGGGAGCGGTGAGGCGCCTGCTGCATGCCGGATTTTACATTATCACTTTTCATCACTGTCTTTTACCCTTTCTTTTTATTTTCAATACATCTGTGCCCATGCAGTTTTAGCGAAAATCTTTACACAATTCTCTCGCAGATGACATCGCCCATCTGTGCTGTTCCGATTTGCGTCACCTGGGATTTCTTATCCTCCTGCTGCGGCATAATGTCTATCGTACGGTAACCGTCCTTTAACACCTTTTTCACGGCCGCTTCCACTGCATCGGCTTCCTTATCCAGGTCAAAACTGTAGCGCAGCATCATCGCCGCGGATAAAATGGCCGCAATCGGATTTGCAATGCCTTTTCCGGCAATATCCGGCGCAGAACCGCCGCTTGGTTCATACAGGCCGAACTTCGTATCATTTAAGCTCGCGGACGGCAGCATTCCAATCGAGCCGGTCAGCATGGAAGCTTCATCGGATAAAATATCTCCAAACATATTTTCTGTCAGTATCACATCAAACTGCTTCGGGTCTTTGACAAGCTGCATCGCACAGTTATCCACTAACATATGCTCGTATGAAATACCAGGATATTCTTTTGCGGTTTCTTCCACTATCTTTCTCCACAGTCTGGAAGAATCCAGTACATTCGCCTTATCCACGCTTGTTACTTTTCCTCTGCGCTTTCCTGCAATATCAAAAGCCCGCTTTGCAATCCGGCGGATTTCTTCTTCATTATATGTTAACGTATCTTCTGCCGTTAAAAGTCCTTCCCGCATTTCGGTTACGCGTTTTCCAAAATACAGCCCTCCGGTCAGTTCGCGCATAATCATCATATCAAAGCCGTCTCCGATGATATCATCTTTCAACGGACATGCTTCTTTTAATTCTCCATATAAATAGGCCGGCCTTAAATTTGCAAACAGGTTCAGTGACTTTCTTAGTTTTAAAAGACCTGCTTCCGGCCTTAAAGACGGCTCTAACTGATACCACGGGGAGGTCGCCGTGTTGCCGCCGATAGAGCCCATTAAAACGGCATCGGAAGCCTTCGCCTGTTCAATTGCTTCATCCGTCAGCGGAACGCCGACAGCGTCAATGGAACATCCTCCCATTAAAATATCCTTATAAATAAACTGATGGCCGAATAGTTCACCTGTTTTATCCAGCACTTTCCTTGCCTGCGCAGTGATTTCCGGCCCGATTCCGTCTCCGGCTATAACGCCTACCTGATATTTCATATGAAAACTTCCTTTCTGTCTTATTTTCTTTCTTATTTTCGTTCTGGTTTTCCTCTGTTTCCCTTTACTATAATAAACTGTCGGATTCTATCATATAACTTTTAGCCCGATTTTTCAACCATGAAATACAAAACTGTCTGAAATTACCTAAAAACGGCTTTCCCAGACAGCTTAATATGTCACTCATTTACTTTTTTTGCTTTCTACAGCCTTGGATGCATCTTTGCCTTTTTTGCTTTCTACAGCCTTGGATGCGTCTTCTGGTTTTTCTACAACCGAAATCGCGGCGCGCTGCATCGGAATCCGGCAGTTTTTGTTATTCCCGAATTCGATAATCACGGTATCATCGGAAATATCGATGATTGTGCCGTAAAATCCGCTGGTTGTTAAAACTGTGTCGCCTACTTCGAGGGCTGAGAGCATGGCTTCCTTTTTTTTCTGTTCTTTCTGCTGCGGACGGAGCATAAAAAAATACAAAAATGCAACCATGATTACTAAAGAAATCACCATGCTGGCAATGCCGCCTGCCCCGGATGCTTCGGCGGATGCAGTTATGCTTGCTAATATCATCTTTTTCCTCCTAAAGAATTGCAAATATTTGTGTATGGTATGCTATACGGTTTTTTGATACACAAATAGTATTGTACACAAATATGGGGGATTGGGCAAGTCTTTTAGAAAAATTTAACGATTCATGCCTGTGAATTCCCTTCCGCATTTAAAAATCCATCCAGTTTTTTCTTCTTATACGCCGCAAATCCCGAAGTTTCAATCGCTTCCCGGATTTCTGTCATCATCGTATTATAAAAATACAGATTATGCAGCACGCACAGCCTCATTCCCAGCATTTCTTTTGCCTTAAGCAGATGACGGATATACGCACGGCTGTATCTGCGGCATGCCGGGCACTGGCAGCCTTCTTCAATCGGGCGCATATCTGTTTCATACCGTCTGTTAAACAGATTTCGTTTCCCGGAATTTGTGTATACATGACCGTGCCTGCCGTTTCTTGTCGGATATACGCAGTCGAAAAAGTCTACGCCCCGCTCCACGCTTTCCAGAATGTTTTCCGGGGTGCCGACTCCCATTAAATACGTCGGTTTGTTTTCCGGGAGATACGGCACGGTTTCTTCTAAGATATGATACATTTCCGCGTGCGTTTCCCCGACCGCAAGCCCGCCTACCGCATAGCCGTCTAACTCCAGCCCGGCAATGCGCTTTGCATGGTCTTTACGGATATCGTCAAAAACCGCGCCCTGATTAATGGCAAACAAAAGCTGGTTTTTGTTAATGGTATCTTCCAGGCTGTTTAAACGCGCCATTTCGTCTTTGCAGCGTTTCAGCCAGCGCGTGGTACGCTCTACGGAATTTTGCACATAGCTTCTGTCGGCGCGGCTGGACGGGCATTCGTCAAATGCCATGGCGATTGTAGATGCAAGATTGGACTGAATCTGCATGCTCTGCTCCGGTCCCATAAAGATTCTGCGTCCGTCTACGTGGGACTGGAAATACACGCCTTCTTCTTTAATTTTCCGCAAATCTGCCAGCGAAAATACCTGAAACCCGCCGGAATCGGTCAGAATCGGTCTGTCCCATACCATAAATTTATGCAGCCCGCCCAGCTTTTTTATCAGCATATCGCCGGGACGGACATGCAGATGGTAGGTGTTGGACAGTTCCACCTGTGTGCCGATACTTTCTAAATCTTCTGTGGACACCGCGCCTTTGATGGCTCCGCATGTGCCCACGTTCATAAATACCGGTGTCTGGATATCTCCATGCACGGTATGCAAAACACCACGCTTTGCGCGGCCTTCTTTTTTGATTAATTTATACATATATTTGTCTTATTCACAATCTCTGATTCATATTTTCTGTTTTATAAGCATTGGTTTCTATTGTAACCGTAATACCTGACTGCTTACCAGATTTGCCGGACTTGCGGATACTGTCTGATTTTAAGATATTCTATTTTTATAGGGAGGATAAAAATGTGCTTCTCCCTGCATTTTGCCTCCAAATCCTGGACTGTTTCCGGTATATCCAGCTTGTGAATTGTCTTTTTGATAGCAATCTCCCAAAGGGATGCTATGCTTAAATAAACATCCCTGCTTTTCTCTATCTTTTCTGCCAGCTTATCCGGAAGTGCCGGGTCATTGTATAAAAACCACAATAATACACAGGTATCCAGCAGCATCACATATACTCCTTAAAACAGTCTGGTGTTTCATTAAAATCATCTGCCAGAATAACCGGGCCGCGAAACCCTCCGCGTGTTCTGTATCTCTTTCCGTCCGGCTGTAAATCTATTGCATCTGATTCCTTTGATTTCGTAAACCGCAAAAAATTTATAAACTGAATGACTTGTGATAAATCTTCCTCTGAAAGCAGATTCACTTCCATAATTGCCTGCTGCTGCAGTGTCATACGCTCTCCATCCTTCACATATATGATTGGTAACAGTACAGATTTTCACTGTTACATTATTTGTTCTTATTCACAATCCTTGACTCATATTTTCCAGTTGCAGTCTCAATAAACCTTACAAATAAAGACACCTTATTTTCCATATTCAGATTTGACCATACAAGGTCCGTAAAAGCGTCAATATCGCCGGAAATGCCGACACGTACCGGTTCTCCTTCAAAGCTTGGCAGCGGCTCGCCGTCCCCCTTGTAAGTATGGATAAAATGCCCTTCCCCGGCCAGCGGATTTTCATAGCCGAATGTATAGCGGCAGCAGGAAGACGGATTGCCTTCATTGCTCTTTAAGATAGACATGGCATAGTCAAGTCTTCCGTTTTCAATATGCATCATACCGGAAATACGAGGCGTATAATTCGGCGCATCCGGCTCAAAGGTCCTGGTACGCAGCGCCTGTTCAAAAGTATACTCATCATCCATCAGCTCATAAACTGTATCTGTCTGGTCACCGTTTGTAATAATTGTTTTGTTGCCAAGCACACGCACCGGAGCATAGATAACAAGGCTCGGGTCGCTCAGCTTTGCCGGGTCGAACGCCTTTGTGCGGATGCCCGCTCCGTCTTCTACAAAAATACGGTTGCGGCTGTTTACGCTTCTGCCCATAATAAAATAGGCTGCTACAGCATACGCTTTGTCCGGGGTCTGGCCAATGATAATGCCGCGGCCCGGATACGGATTATTTTTCAGATAACTTTCAAGTGATGTGATTTCCATGGTATATTCCTCCCTGTTGTGATTGATGACCTTAGTATACCACAAAACAGTCTGTAATGCTATAGAAGGAAGATTCATTATTAAAATAAATATGCAGAGAGGTACAACTGATTTTCCCTTATTGAAGCTTGGAATTGTACTTATCGCATACCTGCTCCAGTTTCATAAAATCAAGGCATCTTTCTTTCCCTTTATACCCGGATTCGCCACGGCACAAATGATACAGACAGTTAGCCTTGTTTACGATTATTTCCTGATTTTTTCTGCACCATGCCAATTCATCTATGCATAACTGCTTATAGTGGCGCTCACTTGCAGAATCGTTTGGAGCAGGTTTTAGATTAACTTTATATATCTGTGCCTCCTCAACTGGAATCATAAGATTATAATTAAGAACACCTATCAGTTTGCTTTTTCTGTCAAATATCTTATCAAAATCAGCTCTCGGTTTCATTTTCGTATGTTTTACAGCAGCATGAGAAAGCGGGATGAGATATTTTCTGTTATTGCACAAAACAATAATTCCTGCATAAATACGATGCTGTTTTCCTATCTGCGGTGAAACCGAAGATACCTTATCGTCTGCCCTGTGCAGATCACGTATGTATTTCATGTCTATCAGGTATAGGTTTCATCTTTCCTGCTTCATTTGTACCTCATTAACTTTTGAATTTCAGAAATTATATAAATATGGCTATGCCATAAGGCATAGCCATAATGTGAAACCACCATCAGCGGTTTCATCGCTTTTACAACTTCCACTTATAGGTAGGACTCACCTTAAA
>CANDJC010000112.1 GCA_947384955.1 uncultured Eubacterium sp.
CCTGGCCTGCAGCCAGCAGCTACGGGTGCCGCTTCGGCTTCGCCGCCTGGTTTTTGTGCAGAATGCTAAGGGATTCTAAACATTCCTCCAATGTCGCGGGAAGCCGGTGCATCTTCCCGTCACCCGGCTGGTTTTCGAAAGGTTTTACGTGGAAATTTGTAATTGCTGTGCTGAAGTTAGGTCTTTATATGGCTGGGATAAAGCATTTTTTATTTTTATATTCTGTTTATACCAATTTACAGTTTTTCAGATTTCGATATATTTTTGCAATAATCAATACTATATCTTGTATATACTATCTTCTGTTTAGTCTATATCTTGTTTCAAATCAAAAACTTGTAAACTGGTGTTTTGTTTATAAAAGGCATTCTGTATGTGATTATATGCTAGTGCTCCATCTGGTCAGAAGTCACAGTTTCTTACAGCCTGATTCACGCCATTGACGCGTTAAAATTTCCGGTCAGTGGAAGCGCATCGCTGTCGAATTTCTGCCTTGCACTGACACGAATCAGACTGCACGAAACTCTGATTTCTGCCCGGATGGAGCACTAGAGCGTGTTTGAAAATTCCGTGAAGCTGTATAATTTGCCGAAAAATATGTTACTGGTTGGAAAGACAGCATCTTTTTTCGACGTATACTGGTATAAAAGGTAAAGAATTTAAGATGTTTTCGGCTTGATTTTTAAAACTACATCTACAAAATTGTGCAATGTTTATTTTTCAAACACGCTCTAGTCTGTGAATAAACTTCGATTTTCAATTTTTTAATTCCATACTATATATAGATTATACTTCCATAACTAAATACAAGTCCTAATTTACACAAAAATACGTTAAAATCTGAAAATCTGTAAATTGCTGTTAACAAACTTCTTCTGAAAAAATATGATATCCTGCCGTCAGCATGTCTCAGCGTATCACTTTACGAAAACCAGCCGGGAGAGGGGATTTGCCAGATATTCCCGGAGCATTGGAAGAATGTTTAGAATCCCTTGGCATTCTGCCCCGAAAACCAGGCGGCGAAGCCGAAGCGGCACCCGTAGCTGCTGGCTGCAGGCCAGGGCGGACTGGGTGCCGCGACCGTCCGGGGCCACAGCGTAAATGCAGAATGCCTAGGGATTCTTAACATTCTGGAGCGGCTCCGGGAATATCTGGCAAATCCCCTCTCCCGGCGTCCGCGGAGCCACCATGCCCCTCTTTTATCTATACCGTTACCCCATTCCTGCAAAACTTTCCCAATTTATCCTTTATTTTTCTCCTAAAAGATGGTATGATAAAAATAGTGGAGGGCATCAGCCTTATACAAAATCAAATCAGATAGAAGACGGAGGAATTAACATGTTAGTATCAGCAGCAGAAATGTTAAAGAAAGCAAAAGCCGGTCATTATGCAGTAGGCCAGTTCAACATCAACAACCTGGAATGGACGAAGTCTGTATTATTAACAGCACAGGAATTAAACAGTCCGGTTATTTTAGGCGTATCCGAAGGTGCCGGAAAGTACATGACAGGATTTAAGACAGTTGCAGCTATGGTAAAAGCGATGGATGAAGAACTCGGGATTACTGTTCCGGTAGCGCTGCACTTAGACCACGGTACATACGAAGGCTGCTATAAGTGTATCAAGGCAGGCTTTACATCTATCATGTTCGATGGTTCCCATTATCCGATTGAGGAGAATGTAGCAAAGACAAAAGAATTAGTTGCAGTATCCCATAATTTAGGAATGTCTATTGAAGCTGAAGTTGGTTCTATTGGCGGTGAGGAAGACGGTGTTGTAGGCGCTGGTGAATGTGCAGATCCAAAGGAATGCAAAGCGATTGCTGACCTTGGTGTAGACATGCTTGCAGCAGGCATTGGCAACATCCATGGCAAATATCCGGAAAACTGGGCTGGATTAAGTTTCGAAACACTGGATGCTGTGCAGAAAGAAACAGGCGATATGCCATTAGTGCTTCACGGCGGTACAGGCATACCGGAAGATATGATTAAAAAGGCAATTTCTCTTGGTGTAGCAAAAATCAATGTAAACACAGAATGTCAGTTATCCTTCCAGGAAGCTACACGCAAATACATTGAAGAAGGAAAGGATTTACAGGGTAAAGGCTTTGACCCGCGTAAATTACTGGCACCAGGCGCAGAAGCAATCAAGGCTACTGTAAAAGAAAAGATGGAACTGTTTGGCTCTGTTGGAAAAGCATGATGCGGATGAAGAAGTGTTTTAGAAACCGGCAGTTATAAAAATAAGAAAGGCTTGCAGACGTTTATGGTAACGCTGTAAGCCTTTCTTTTTTATATCAGACAGTCCTCTGGAAACCAGTCATTTACAGTTCCGAGCTCTATGCCAACCAGGTCTGAGATATCCTGATTAGAAAAGCCGCGGGATTTCATGTTTATGGCGGTTTCTTTTGCTTTTTTCTGAGCGCCTCTTTCTTCGCCTCTTTTTTCGCCTCTTTCTTCGCCTCTTTTTTCAACTGCATTCAGAACATCGCACATATTTGAAACCTCCTTTCCAGCTACGGAAGCGCTGGCCGCTTCTTCAAAACGGGTATCCCTGGTCAGAACAGACATCAGCTGCAGCACTTCCCTGACATGCTTAAACTGGATGTCTGAGGGCTTGTAGCTTTTGTTTTTACGCATCTGGACAAAATAGTCAGCAACGATGCGGAAATCGCTTTTGAACATGGCAACCTGCTCATCGGATAAAAAAGCGATTTCAAACAGGTTGATTTTATAGTCTGAAACAAACGGCTTTAAGTCTTCATCCAGATTATCGGCAAGGCTTTCGTATACGGTAACTGCCCTGTTCCAGTTCGCTTTCTTTTACCTTCTGCCTGCCGTTGAAAAGCAGCACATTTACAATATCGGCAAAAACATCGCTGCAGGATTCCAGTGTTTTTTCTGTCATATCTTTTTCAGCCATCTGCGCACCTCCGGGAATTCAGGCAGAAAACTGCCTTTTGTTTTTATATCATATCATGCCAGGGAACGGTTTGCAATCAGAATCAAATGTTTTTGCAGCTGCTTTGATAACACTTTCGTAACTGGTTTCCATGCCTGAATTGTGAAAATCATACAAATTTCTTTTTACTATTTTAGTCAAATTGACATATTTTAGAAATTATCATAAATTTTGCCAAAAAAAGATAGACATTTTTTGATGAACGTGCTAGGATATAGACACAGAAATGGAACGGGTTCCACAAAAGCATGTTTACCACAGGTCAGCTCCTGTGGTATTCAAAAACTAAATATGGAACGGGTTCCATAAAAAAGAAAAGGAGAGAGAAATATGAAAATCAAAAAATTTGCCAGTATAGCGCTGGCATCCGTAATGGCTCTGTCTGCAGCGGCATGCGGTTCATCAGGAAATGGCACGGACAGTTCACAGGGAAATGCTTCGAAACAGGAAGGTTCGCAGCAGGAAAGCGGTACAGATGGTCAGACATCAGGGAACGGAGCGGTCAGTCTGACGATTTGGAGTCCGACAGATAAGGAGGCGCTGGAAAACTGGTGGGTAGAAAAACTGGCAGAGTGGAATGAAGCGCATCCGGATATTCAGGTAAGCCGCGAAGCCATTGACCGCTCGGATTCTTATGCATATGAAAATAAAATCACAACAGCTGTTACATCGAATGACTTGCCGGATATTTTCTTTGTAGACGGTCCAAATGTTTCTTATTATGCGGCAAACAATATAATTGTACCGATTTCAGAGTATTTTAACGAAGAAGAGTTAGCAGATTTTACAGATTCAACCGTAGCACAGTGTACATATAACGGAGAACTGTATGCTGTTTCAGCGACAGAATCATCGGTGGCATTATATTACAACAAAGATTATCTGCAAGAGTGCGGTGTGGATACGGCAGATATCGAATCCCGCACACTGGAAAATCCGCTTACCTGGTCTGAACTGGCTGAAATTGCCGAAAAGTGCACGACAGACAAGTACGTGGGAACACATATTATCATGGACCATGGCGAAGGGCTGCCGTATGCGTTAGAGCCGATGTTTATTTCAAATGGAAAAGATTTTGTCAGCGAAGACGGTTCTAAGGCAGAAGGATATGTCAATAGCAAGGAATGTGTGGAAACAGCACAGTATCTGGCAGAGCTGATTGCCAAAGGATATGCAAATATCGACCCGATTCAGGACGAATTCTTAAACGGTGCCTGTGCAACCATGCTGGGCGGTTCCTGGGATGTAGCGATTTTGGAGGAAAGCGCGGATTTTGACTGGGGCGTTACATATTATCCAGTGTCTGACAGCACAAAAAAAGCAGTTTCACCCTGCGGCGACTGGTCAGCGGCAGTCAGTAAGGACTGTCAAAATACGGCTCAGGCCGGAGAATTTTTACAGTGGCTGATGAATACAGAAAATGTAGCCACATATGCGGCTGCTCTTGCAAAACCGGCGACACGCGCATCTGCATATGAGGAAGAAGTCATGAAAACATATACAGAGGGCACGCGCTCTAAATTTGTAGAACAGCTTCAGAATACAGCAGTGCCGCGCCCGAGAACTCCTTCTTACTCCGTATTTTCTGCTAAATTTGCAGAGGCTATGACCAATATTTTTTCGGAAGCAGCATCAAACCATGAAGCGGATGCAGATTATATTCAGTCGGAGCTTGACACAGCAGCTTCTGCCTTTGAGGAAGATTATGAAATGTATTACGCAGAATAAACAGAATCATTGACAGCCTGTCAGGTGAATGCTGTGAACCCGGAGTTCTGATACTAAAAATCAAATTCTGTTCATTTATGCAGGCGGGCAATTCAATGAAGCACCGATGCACAAAGTTTATGAAAATTTTACTCGTGAGCAGAGCATAAATATTTTCAGTCTTCGGAATCAGATATCCGGTTACACACCAGACACCTGACCTGGTGAAGGAACCCGGTTTACGCATCAGACACCTGACATGATGCGGGAACACCTCTGTCAGGTGTCTGCAAAAAACGGTATCCTGTGAGAAGGCTGCGGGATATGCATAAGATGCAAACCGGATGCATTATAATAAGGAAAGGAAGGAAAAATATGACAACGAAAAATAGTCTGCAAGGCAGGAAAAAGAATGAACGTGCTGCCGCGTATCTGTTTACGATACCTGCGATGTTTCTTTTAGCCGCATTTCTGGTGGTGCCAATTCTTTATACAGTCCGCTACTCTTTGTTCCAGTATCAGATTGTAAGGCCCGATCACATCAAATTTATCGGATTTGCAAATTACACAAAGCTTCTGGCGGACGATAATTTCTGGCAGGCGTTAAAGAATACGGTTTATTTTACCGTTCTCGTCGTACCGCTGCAGTGCGTACTAGCTCTGGCACTTGCCATGCTGGTTTCCTCCAGATTTCGCGGGGTTTCGATTTTCCGTACCATGTACTTCAGTCCGCAGTTAACTTCTATGGTTGTTATTTCTATTTTATGGACCGTGCTTTACAATTCGAATCCAAACACCGGGCTGATTAATTCACTGCTGACCAGTTTTGGAATGGAACCGGTAAATTTCCTGACAAATGCCAAAACCGCGATGAATTCCATTGTTTTCATGTCCGCCTGGCAGGGAGCCGGATATCAGATGATGATATTTTTAGCCGGGCTTCAGGGAATTCCAAGGGACCAGTACGAAGCGGCATCCGTAGACGGCGCCAGCAAAGTGCAGCAGTTTTTATTTATCACGCTTCCGGGGCTGAAAGGAACCATTAAATATGTAGTCATGATTACCATGATTCAGGCGATGAAATTATTTACACAGCCGTATGTCATGACCCAGGGCGGGCCGAAGAACAGAACAAGGACACTGGTATACTATATTTATACCCAGGGCTTCCAGCAGGGAAATTTTGGCTATGCCTGTTCCGTGGCGGCAGTATTTTTTGTAATAGTTGTGATTATGTCGCTGTCGATGAAAAAGCTGATTGCGGCTACAGACTGAGAAAGGCAGGGATAAAATATGACCAAATCTATGCAGACATCGAAATTTCTATCCAAATTTTTGTTTTATGCCGGAAACATTGTAATCGGTATTATATTCGTTTCACCGCTGCTTTGGATGATTGCGGCATCGCTAAAGCCGGAAGCCGAGATTTTTGCAAATATGAATTCGCTTGCCACCTTTTTTCCGGTCAAAGCATCCCTGGATAACTTTAAAGAAGTATTTTCCAGGCTGAATATGCTGCAGGTTTTTAAAAATACATTTTTCTACATTGCGCTGATTCTGATATTTGACCTGCTGCTGAATTCCATCTGCGGCTATGCGCTGGCAAAGTTTGAATTCAAGGGAAAAGGGCTGATGCTGAACTTCATCGTAGCGCTGATGGTTATGCCGATGGAAGCGATTATGCTGCCTCTTTATATTGAAATGTCGCAGCTTGGATGGGTAAATACGCAGCAGGCGCTGGTCGTTCCGTTTGTGGCAAAATGCTTTTCTATTTATATGTTCCGCCAGTTCTTCTGCGATGTCCCGGATGACCTGTTAGAAGCCGCGGCTTTAGACGGGTGCGGGCCGGTGAAAACTTTTTTCATGATTGTTATGCCGATTTCCAAAACCGTTTATGCCACTGTGTTTATTTTGGATTTTGTGGCGCACTGGAATGATTTTATGTGGCCGTTTCTTGTAATGACGGGAGAAACAAAGCGGACAATTCAGCTGGCGATTCAGGTGTTTTTCGGGACACAGCCGATTCATTACAGTGCGATTATGGCGGCGCTTGTGGTTTCGGTGGTTCCAATGCTGATTATGTTTATATTTATGCAGAAATATTACATAGAGGGGATTGCGTCTTCAGGGATTAAGGGGTAGATGGGGGTTTGTGGATACCCGGACGCCGGGAGAGGGGATTTGTCCGGTCTTTCCGGGGCGGCTCCAGAATGTTAAGAAGCCCTAGGCATTCTGCATTTATGCTGTGGCCCCGGACGGTTGCGGCACCTAGTTCGCCCTGGCTTACAGCCATAAGCTAAAGGTGCCGCTTCGGCTTCGCCGCCTGGTTTTTGAGCAGAATGCCAAGGGCTTCTAAACATTCTTCCAATGCCCCGTAAAGACCGGACAAATCCCCTCTCCCGGCTGGTTTTTGGAAAGTTTTACATGGTACATTTTAAAAATGAAGCATGGATGTAAGAGGTCAGAAAGGTTTGTGCAGAGTCTGCGATATGGGGAATTTTACTGCACAGACAGTCTTATGGACAGTTTTCATTACGGCAGGTTCTTTAGCCAAGTGTTTAGGTACTTAGAGTCCTTCACGAAGTGCTAATAAGTGCCAGTGATACCTGTTAAGGACTGGCCGAAGCAGAACCAAAATTCAATTCGTTATTGAGCGGATGTCTTGCAGCCGGTTTTGCTGCGGAGAAATTTAATTGAGCGGATGTCCTGCAGCCGGTTTTGCTGCGGAGAAACTTAATTGAGTGGATGTCTTGCAGTCGGTTTTGCTGTGGAGAAACTTATTGCATTTTTCATGTAATAGTAAAAGCATCTGAATGGTTACATACAAATATCTTTCTTTGCAGCATATCACAATCATATTAACATCTATGAATGAACAAATCTGAAAAATGTACAAAATGTTTTGACTTAATCTTAACAAACCAGAGGTTTTAAAGTACACGACCATTTTGCATTGCCAATATTGTATATTTTAGAAATAATGTTTTGCATAACATTTACAAACAACAAAAATATGCTTTGGTAATCATTTTGAACTTTCTCATTTATAGTTAACATATAATTTAGCACAACATTTACCATTTTTCATGTAAATCATATGAAAACCAGCCGGATGACGGGGAGATGGCCTGGCTTCCAGCGACATTGGAGGAATGTTTAGAAGCCCTTGGCATTCTGCTCAATAAACAGGCGGCGAAGCCGAAGCGGCACCTTTAGCTGCTGGCTGCAGGCCAGGGCGAACTAGGTGCCGCGACCGTCCGGGGCCACAGCATAAATGCAGAATGCCTAGGGCTTCTTAACATTCCGGAGCCGGAGCAGGAAGCCAGGCCATCTCCCCGTCATCCGGCGTCCGAGAGGCCAGGAAGCAAGCCCTCTCTCTGCATCCGTCATCCGAGAGGCCAGTCAGCAAACTAATTTCCTTTCAACCGCCATTCGAGAGGCCAGCCAGCAGTCCATCTCCCCGTCATCCGGCGTCCGAGAGGCCAGCCAGCAGTCCTTCTCCCTGTCATCCGGCGTTCGAGAGGCCAGGAAGCAAGCCGTGTCCCAGACAACCGCCATCCGAGAGGTCAGCCAGCAATCCCTCTCCTCATCATCCAGGAGGCCCTAAAATTCCCTCAGTCCGCCCCCGCATGAAATCTGCCAGTCTGAATGAGCAATTGACAAAAACTAAAAAACAAAGTAAACTTAATTCGAATACAGAAATTGTGCATCATACAGACTGCCAGCGCAGCCCTGCACAATGCGCATTACAATATACAGAAGTAATATGGAGAATTAAGGAATGGCCACAATTCAGGACGTTGCGAAGCATGCGAAAGTAGGAGTAGGAACCGTTTCACGGGTATTGAGCGGAAAAGGCTACGTGAAGGAGGAAACCAGACAGAAAATAGAAGCATCGATTGAGGCATTAAATTACACGCCAAATGCAATGGCGAGGAATCTTTTTTTTCACAGGAGCGGAATTGTGGCTGTCATTGTGCCGGAAGTAGGGCATCCTTTTTTTTCGCAGTTTGTGAATGCGGCGGAGAAGGCTTTGTGCGAACAGGGATTTCAGACCATGATTTGCAATACATATTATAAGAAAAATTATGAGCGCCGTTATCTGGATATGCTCAAGCAGCAGCGGGTAGACGGTATTATTTTTGCAGCGCATACAGCCCTGGATATATCCCAGTATGAAAATATCGGGCGTCCGATTGTGGCGCTGGACCGGAATCTGGGTGAAAAGATTCCGTGCGTATCGGTGGACCACGAAACAGGAGGAAGGATGGCTGCGGAAGAGATGATTTATTCCGGCTGCAGGAATGTGGTGCAGTTTCGGGGGCCGAAGAAAGGAGAGGTCAGCACGCCTTCTGACAGGCGGCACGATGTTTTCGAAGATATTATGAGGAAGCATGGAATTGCCTGCCAGACATATTCGCTGAAATGGCATTCTACGGATGTCAGCTATTATCAGAACACGGCAGACGAGCTGTTAGAAGCAAATCCTGGTATAGACGGAGTTTTTGCAACGGATACTACAATTATGGCTGTCATGCAGTCGGCGCTTTCACGCGGCATCCGGATTCCGGAGCAGCTAAAGCTGGTAGCGTATGACGGGACATTTGAGGCCAGGCTGGTGTTTCCGAGGATTACAATGATTAAGCAGCCGGTAGAGCAGCTGGCGGGAGAAGCCGTGCAGCTGATGTCCCATTTAATTCATGAGGAACCGGTCAGAAATCATAAAGTGATACTGCAGGCAGAGCTTTGTCCGGGTGATACTACAGTGAGGAGATAGGAATTTTAAAAGGGAGGTTTTTCTTTTTCTGTGGAACCCGTTCCAGCGCGGAAGTTTTTACATGCAGAAAATTCGGAATAGAAATGCTTTAGGCATTTTAAAATAAGATATAATGAGGTGGATAATGAATCAAACGAAATTAACAGAAGCAAGAAATTACGAGAAAGAACAGGGGGCAAAGATTTCTGAAAAGGAGCGTCCGCTGTTTCATGTTACACCGACAGCCGGCTGGATGAATGACCCGAATGGATTTTCTGTTTACAAGGGAGAATATCATCTGTTTTACCAGTATCATCCTTATGATATTAACTGGGGGCCGATGCACTGGGGACATGTAAAGAGCGCAGATTTTATCAAATGGGAACGCCTTCCGGCGGCTATGGCTCCAGACCGCGAATATGATGCGCAGGGTGTTTTTTCCGGCAGTGCCGCAGAATTAGAGGATGGGCGTCATCTGCTGATGTATACAGGCGTTCAGGGAAAAGACAGCACGCCGCAGTGCCGTCAGACGCAGTGCGTTGCCATTGGGGACGGCGTCAATTATGAAAAGTATGAGGGAAATCCGGTGATTACGGGAAAGCATCTGCCACAGGGATGCAGTCTGTCGGATTTCCGGGACCCGAAAATCTGGCGGGATGAGAAAAAGAAATGTTATTATGCAGTGGCCGGAAACAGAACTTCTGACGGCAGCGGAGCAGTTTTACTGTTTCAAAGTGCGGACGGATTCAGCTGGGAGTATGTGACGATGTTAGACCGCAGCCGTAATGAATACGGAAGGATGTGGGAGTGCCCGGATTTTTTTGAAACAGACGGGCAGGCTGCGCTGATTATATCTCCCCAGGAAATGCGGGCAAAAGGACTGGAATTTCACAACGGAAACGATGTGGCATGTCTGACAGGAAGCTACGACAGTGAGAAGCATATATTTACGCGAAAACAGGCGGCAGCAGTGGATTACGGACTGGATTTTTATGCGCCGCAGACTCTGGAAACACCGGACGGACGGCGGATTCTGATTGCATGGATGCAGTCATGGGAGAGCAGCCGTTTTCATCCTGACGGCGCGAAATGGGCGGGAATGTGTACTCTGCCAAGGGAGCTGTCTTTCAAAGAAGGCCGCCTGATTCAAAATCCAGTCCGGGAGCTTTTCAAATACCGGATAAATCCAGTGATTCATAAAGGAGTCAGGCTGGAAAAAACAATGCGGCTTTCGGGGATAACGGGAAGGATTTTAGACATGACGGTGGATATCAGACCGGATGCCGGGCGCATGTACCAAAAATTTGTGATTTACATTGCGGAAAATAAAGAATACGCTACACGCCTGATTTATAGACCGGGGAAGAATACAGTATGCATAGACCGTACGGACTCCGGTTTTCGGTATCATATTGTTTCAAAACGCGAAGCCCCGGTAAGGGACCAGGGCGGCAGCATCCGGCTTCGGCTGGTTCTGGACAGATTTTCTGCAGAAATATTTATAAACGATGGAGAACAGGTCATGTCTTCGTGTCTTTATACGCCTGTGGAAGCAGATGGTATTTTATTTGAGACAGACGAAGCTGTCTGGATGGATGTGGAGAAGTATGATATTTGCTGACTTTCAAAGCCGGAGGAAAATGGTAAAAGAAATACAAAAGCCATTTGACATAAGACGGTTCACCGTGCTAAAATCATATTATGACAAATGAAATCTGACAAAAGAAAAAGCGGATACACGGTGAAAGGATTTAAGAAGTAATATGCAACAGGAAAATACGATCATTGTAAAGGATGCAGACAAATATATTGTCAGCGAAAAGGAATTTCTGCAGTATATTTATGTGGTGTTACAGAAAAGCGAAAAATTCCAGAATGTAAAAACCGGTGAAAAAATCAATGAATACCTGGAACTCGACATGACTGTGGAGAGAGAAGGAGAAGAAGGCATTGAGAAGCTGGTAATTGAAGTAAGACAGGCAGCATTGTTTACATTGGACAGAATCCAGCCGGTGATAGCAAGGCTGAGGCAGATACATAAAGCTGTCAGCGATGCAAAATGTGTGTTTCTGTTTCCAGGGAAGCTGACTGACCGTTTAAATCAGATATTTGAAAAATACGGAGTCGAGGTCTGGGACAGGGATTATTTTGCAGCTGCATTTCGCAGGGAGATAGACCAGATACAGCATCCTGTGTTTCAGAATTTTTTTGCGGTACGGCAAATCAGCGGCCGGGAAAAGGAGCTGGAGTTTATTGACAGACTGAATCTGTGTACATTAGGAAAAGCAGACTGGACGAATTACCAGAAGCTGGCAGGTGAGATTTTAACCTACCTGTTTTGTCCGCCGCTGTCTGCACCGTTAACAGAACGCATTGATATTCGTAATAATTACAAAAGACAGTATATTTTTCCCAATTACTGCAATACAGGGCTTTGGGCATATCTGCGTAATGTCTATACGGCGGATTATATTGTTGCCGATGCCATGAATACCAGTCAGAATCTGTCCGCAAAAGATGTCAGGCAGTTTTCGGATTTTTTAAAAGTGCACGGAACCGGACTGTTCGGCATGATTATAACGAGAAGAAGCGTCAGTGACAGCGCTTATTTTACGGCCCGTGAAGCCTGGGTGATGCAGAAAAAGATGATACTGATTCTGCATGATAACGATATGGAGCAGATGCTGTTAGAAAAACTTTCAGGCAGAAACCCGGAAAATGTAATTCGCCAGAAAATAGAAGATTTCCGTTTTTCATTTGAGTAATTCATCCGGGCAGGATGAAGAGCCGCGTCTGCCTGTATATGGCATAGGCAGGCACGGCAGACGATTAAGGCAGCTGGCTTTGTTAAAAGCAGGCTGTTAAAACTATATAATTGATAAGGTCCGCTTTTATCAGACAGCCAGGCGGGACTGCACCATTTGCTGACGCAGGGAGTGTCCGTCTGGCTGGTGTCTCAGGCTTATGCTTTTTCCGCTTCGACATGCAGACATTATCAGGAATTTCCAGATATTTCCATGGATATCCAGGTATTTCTGCAGGTTTCCAGATATTTCCATGGATTTCCAGATATTTCTGCAGGTTTCCAGATATTTCCATGGATTTCCAGATATTTCAATGGGTTTCCAGACACTTCCAATCGTTTTCCTCAGTGAGAATATGATTACGGCCAGCTGGAATGGAAACGGCTGAATCAGTAAACAGCTTTGCACAATTTTATCAGACGCTGGGGTCTGTTTCAGAAATTACATCTAATTTTTTAATATAACAGTTATTTGTCAGAGGGTCGCGTTTTTCATAACAGAAAAGCATCAGCAAAGGCTTATCAAAAATCAATTCAAATATTTCTGCATGCAGCAGTTTTGTCAGCTCCCGGTAACTGCAGCCGGACAGCTCCGGGAACAGCGCATGCGTTTCGGATTCCCTGTGTAAAACATCGTGAACGGTATCTTTCCACCGCTCTGAGGAGCATGCAAAAGACGGCCTGTTTTTCATATGCTCGCGCAGATATAAATCATATATCAGATATTCCTTCAGGACAGCCGACAGACTGTCAGCCGGGAATTCTCTGTCTGATGACAGCAGTCCGCCATGGGAGTTTAGCCTGTCAATAGCTGACGGAGCGCTTGCGGAATGTAGTCTGTCTGATGGCAGCAGCCTGCCGTGGGAGTTTAGCCTGTCAATAGCTGACGGAGCGCTTGCGGAATGTAGTCTGTCTGATGGCAGCAGTCCGGCGGCAGATATTTTGTCCGGGGACAGAGGTTTTAATGTCTGCTGTTTTAGAAGAGAGCTTATGCGGGCATTTCCAAATTCCAGCAAAATTTCATATTTTCGTATGCGTGACGGCTGGACTCCGAACAGACCGTGCGTATCGTACCAGGATGCGAGGGTTTCATACATGGAAAACGGCGTGTCAAAATAAGCGCTTAAGAAATCCATTGTGTTTGTAAACTGTCCGCTGTTGTAATAAATCTCCAGCACTTCTTCAATCTGTTTTAAATGGCAGATATCTTCATAGGAAATCCATTTCGTGCAGAGCACCTCATAAGGAGGCTGGCTGGTATACAAAAGACTGTATGCAGAAGCATTCTGTTCTATCCGTGTGCCCTTCAGTACCTTCAAAAATCCCAGCTGCAGCTGACCCGGGCGCAGGGCATAGACATCGTTAAAGGATTTCTGAAAGGTACGCAGGTCTTCGAAAGGAAGTCCGGCAATTAAATCTAAATGCAGATGGATATTCCGAAAGGAACGGATACGCATCACAGCATCGGTGACTTTCTTAAAATCCATATTACGTCCAATTTCAGCAATCGTCTCAGCACAAGTGGACTGTACGCCGATTTCTAACTGCACGGCGCCGGGACGCATCTGCTCAAGCAGTGCAAAATAATCTTCATCCAGCAAATCAGCCGCAATTTCAAAATGAAAATTCGTAATACCATTGTCGTGCGTTAAAATATGCTGTAAAATAGGAAGTGCATGGGATTTTCGGCAGTTAAAGGTCCGGTCTGTAAATTTTACCTGCGGCACCCGCTGTTCCAGAAAGAAATCCAGTTCCTGCATGACACGGCTGACGGAGCGAAAATCCATCGCTTTATCAATGGAAGACAGGCAGTAGCTGCAGGAGAACGGACAGCCGCGGCTGCTTTCATAATAAATAATCCGGTGTTTAAAATCTGTCAGGTCCTGATACCAGAATGGAATGTCATTCAGAGGCATTCTGGGCACATTTTTTTCATCAAGAACGCCAGGCAGGCTTTCCGGGGCCCCGCTGCAGTAAGCCGATACCAGACGGGAAAACGAAGCCTCTCCGGCTCCCCGCATCAGACCGCGAAGCTGCAGGCGGGCAATGAGTTCATGCGCATTCTCATAGGAAATTTCCGGCCCGCCGGCCCAGATGTCTGTATCAGGAAGGATTTTATGTAAATCCAAAATCAGCTGTTCAATCATGCTGCGGTTCCAGATATAACAGGAAAATGCAATTACATCCGGGTGTTTTTTATAAATTTCCTGCAGTATAAAAGAGGGAAGCTGGTTAATTGTAAATTCTAATATACTGACATGAGAGCTGTATGCCCCGGTACAGGATTTCAGTGAGAAAACGGCTGGATTCGAGTGGATATACCGGGCGTTTATGGCAGTCAGCAAAATATTCATAGGGCAGTTCCTCCGCGGATTTTTTATTTATCATACCACATTTTGCGGAATAGGAAAATAAGGCGGGGGAAATGCGGTGGAATTATTTTAAATGAGGCAACAGTATAGGCTGGGAGGGGGAGTGGTGGCTCCGCGGACGCCGGGAGAGGGGATTTGCCCGGTCTTCCTGCGGCGGCTCC
>CANDJC010000113.1 GCA_947384955.1 uncultured Eubacterium sp.
CTGGCTTTCTGCCAGCAGCTACCGGTGCCGCTGCGGCTTCGCCGCCTGGTTTTTGAGCAGAAAGCTAAGGGATTCTAAACATTCTTCCGATGCCGCAGGAAGACCGTGCAAATCCCCTCTCCCGGCTGGTTTCTGGCTGGTGTTACATACGTGAATTTCGGGTACAGTATAGAAAGCCAGAGCGGATAGGTGCTGCGGCGTAAATCCAGAATGCTTAGGGAATCTTAATATTGCAGAGCCGTCTTAGGAGGCCGGTGCATCTTCCCTTCACCCGGCATTCGAAAGGACATTATGCCCCTTGCCTGAACTACTGCGCATATTCTGCATTCGCAAAGGAATCCCGCAGAGTCAGCGGCGCCTCCGTATCATAGGTACCGTTCAAGGCAGCAAATTGCCAGTCTGCATCATGTGCATTTTTACGGAAGATATATTCCAGATACCAGTCTTTCAACTGGGGGCTGTCTCCCGTATACTCTTTGCGTATGGTCAGCGTGCCTGAATGCTCCCTGCATTCACTGGCTCCGTCTAATATTTCGCACTGGCATTCTTCTTTCGCAGAAACGACCGAAATGTCCTCGTGATAAATCGTAGGCTGGTTCTGGTCATGGTGCAGCGTCAGTGTTTCGATACTGCTGTCCTCCCAGTCCGCTCCGTCTATCTGCGTACAGAGAGCCATTTCTCCGGTATCACTGATCAGGCTGTCAAGATGTGCAGACAGTTTTTGTGCATCGTCACGCGATATCGTATCCTGGGTCTGCAGCCATGCACAGTACCATTCGTATTCGTCAATCATAGATACCGCTTCATCCAGGCCGTATTCCAGATTATGTACCGGGCGGGAATTTCCGTTATTCTTACCAGAACAGCCACATGCCAGCATACAGACGGCGGCAGCAGTGTATAAAATTCTTTTTTTCATCTTTTGCCCTATTCCTTTCACTGAATCACCCCTTAACAGTATACACGATTCGGAGTGCCTGGAAAAGAAATTTTGCATTAAAAGTTCTTTGAAAGCCGTACCGGAACGCTCCATACGGAATAAATTTTTCTGCTTTTTCCTCCTGCCTTCACTGTTTTGTATGCACGGATGCGCACGGAATACCCGTCTGTGTTTTTCAGATTCCTGACTGTTCTTTGCACCATGGAGGATTTTCGGGCAAATGCGCTGTGCGTACTGTTCCCCTGAAAGCCCGTATCCGCAGAGTATTGAATCTGATACCCGCCAGCCTGCGGGGCCTTTTTCCATTTTACGGCAAAACCGTCCGGCACTTTGGTTATTTTCTGGATGGAAGGTTTCGCCGGACGGATTGTAAAGGAACACTTTGCTGTGCCAGCGGATTTATATTTTCCGTGAAACGTGACGGCTGCAGATGCAATGCCCGTTTTTCGGTTATTTTTATAAGTCACGGTATAATATCTGGATGAAATGCGCCTGCCATCTGTATCTATCGCTTTGACAGAAGGCTGTACAGCCTTTCCAGTGTATGTAAATACTGTTTTTGAGAGTTTTACGGACTTCACTGCTGTCTGTGCGCTGTCTGCACTGCTGTCTGGATTTTTTCCGCTGCCTGAACTATTTCCACTATCCGAACCATTTCCGCTGTCTGAACCATTTCCACTGTCAGACAGCCCTTCTCCGCTGCCTGCATTACCTGCACTGTCTGACAGCTCTTCTCCGCTGCCAGGTACCGTGCCGCTTTCAGAGGCGCTGCTGCCAGACTCATCTTTCCCGCTTCCGGCAATACTGCTGTCAGATGCCATACCATTTTCTAAGCCCTGCACTTTGTCTCCCATTGGCTGTTCCGATAAAATTACCGCATAGCGGGAGCCTTTTCGGAAAATAAGCCGTACAGTTCCATCCTTCTCAATTTCTCCAGAATCCGCAAATTCCAGCTTATTCTCTGCCGGATTGTAATAAAACAGGTTCGCATACATCCCGGCACGCCTGGCTGATGTGTTCATGTCATGTCCCGGACTGTGCCCGCCTGCCGCAGTCCAGCTGATGTGCCCTGTCTGCATGATAAGCACAGCGTCAAACCCAAGACTTCCTTCCGTTTCCAGGCGCAGCTGCGCGCTAAACTTTCCGTCTGCGGCATCATCCAGCGTTTTTGGCGGCACTGCACTGTATACACGCCTTACAGCAAGGTCTGTGTCCGCTATCGTTCCGTCCGCTGTATTTTTTCCATCAATGCTCCAGGAAAAAGCAGAGCCCATATACAAAACAGCTGTCAGGCCGCGCTCCCGCAGAGTTTCTGCCATGCGCCCCGGCATTCTGGAAGTTCCGTTCATATGAATTTCCAGAATGCCGCCTTCCGGTTCTTTTTCCGCTTCCCGGCGGATGACGTTCCAGCCGGCTTTCTGCCCGCCAAAGCCCATTTCTTTTTGTCTTTCAATGTTATTCCCTCCTTTTCCGCTTTCAATTTGTGCGCTTTTTAAATCAAATGAAACACTGCATTTTTATTATAAATATAACTATAATTAGAAAAACAAAAAAAGTCAATGTCTGTTTTCCTGATTTCAGCAAATACTCCCAAAGTCCAGCGTCAATTCATGGACAAAAGGAACATACACCTTGAAATGTATGGAAAATCTGTTATAATTTAAGATATTATTTATTACAGAAAGGACAGTGATACCAATGCATTCATTCCCTGCACAAGACATGAGCAATACCTTTGTAGAACATTCTTTTATCATTAATAATTTTGTAGTCATGGCCGGACAGCAGCTAAAAGATTCCCTATGCCGCGTATTAAGCGATGGAAGTATTATCCAATGCGACTGAACAGTATGACCGCGGTGAAAAAATGGAAGTTTACCGCAAAGCCGGCGTTTCTGAATACTGGATTGCTGACTGGAGAAAAAAGCGGGTCGAAATTTATTTAAATGATGGAAACGAAGACGGTTCTACCTGTTTTTATTTATATAAAACGGTAACAGAAGAAAATAAAGATGAGCTTCAGCTTGTTATGTTTCCGAATATAAAGACTGATTTTGATACTTTGTTTTATTTATAATAATAGAAATCTCCTTTCATTCGCATGCCCTTTTCCCTTATCTGTTTTCATGCTTATGGCAGATTAAAACATTTTGTATTATATTAATTATCTCATAAAAATTTTTCTTTTATATTATGAAAGGGGGTATCCTGTATGCCGACGAATGAAAAAGAAATAAACTGCAGCCTGTTTGATAAACTGGAATTAGTTGAAAGAATCAGAAGGGAAGCGAACAGAGGCGGGCTTGATGCTGTACTTGAACAATTAGATATCGAAGAGGCAGCTATCAATAGAAAGCTGTACCAAAAACCGCCGTTAACAAATGCGTAATTCGCGAAAAAGGATGTCAGACGGCATCCTTTTTTCTGTTGAACGAAAATATCTGCGTCTTGAAAATAAGTAATAATCCGATATCATGAAATTAGAAAATAAACAAATGGGGAGGTAATCTGTATGTCAGTTTTCAAAAGTTATCTCAGGCAGCTTATCAGACAGTTAAAAGCATTGAAAAAAGCGTCTGATGAAAACAATCAGGAAGAAGTTAAGAGAATCATTGACGAGCTTTTAAAAGATGCTCAGGATGGTTTAGAGGATGATTAGGCAGCAAAAACCCCCGAAGGTGCAGCTCCGGGGGTTTTGGAAAGGTTCATCATTTACAAAGACTGCTTCCTTCCCGCAGCGTAAACACCTGCACCGGATACCCCTGGAACATCCCCGTCTGCCCCGGCACAAACCCAAGCGACTGATAAAACGCCCTGGCCTGTGCCCCGCGCTTATCATCTTCCCGAAACGTTTCCACGGTAACCGCCCGCGATTCATCCAGTTTTGTCATCATAAGCTGCAGCATCTGCTTTGCAATCCCCCTTCTGCGGTATTCCGGGTGAACTGCCAGACAGCCGATTTTTGACTCTTCCTTTGAAAACAGCAGCACGCCGATAATCATCCGCCCGTCCGCGGCATAAACAGCGCTCCCGTTTTTCATATGGCTGATAACCGTATCGCAGTAGCTGTCCATGGCCTGCTCCGTTTCCATGCCTGGAAAACTGCTCCTTATAATCTCTGCAAAATTCATCCACGGCTCTAAGTGCCCAAGCCCCGCAAATCCAGCAGTAATCTTATGAATCCGCTCTCCCTCATCATCATAACTGTCCCGAATATCAAAAAAGCGGTCTAAAAACCAGTAAGGAATCATGATTCCCTGAGCCTGCATTTTGATGACTTCGTCCTTATCCGCCCACTTTACCCGCTGCACTTCCTCTTCCTGCAGCCGCAGCTTTGTGATATCCACATCCTGCCTGATAAGATAAAAATCATCAAAGCCGCCGGAAAAATTCATGGTAAAAAACGGACGTGTATCTGAAAAATCAATTTCCAGCCCGAGTTCTTCAAAAACTTCCCGCTGCGCCGCCTGCCGGCTGTTATCACCCGCTACCGCAGAGCCCGCAGCGGAGACGTCCCACATATTCGGCCAGTCTTTTTTAAACGGCTGGCGCTGCTGGATTAACAGCTGGTTTCTGCTGTTAAAAATACAGATATGAACGGCAAGATGGTATTTCCCTTTCGGCAGCGCATCTGCCCGCCTGTGCGTTTCACCTGTTTTTTCTCTGTCCTTTGTATATAAATCCCACAATTCATCCGATTTTTCACCCGGCATTTTATCCATATACCATTCTCCCTTTTCCTGTTCCAGTGTTTTCATTTGTATGTTATGTTATCCCGGCTGTTTCCCGTTATTCACTGATTTTTGCCGCAATTTCATTTTTGTTCTTATAGTTTCTTTTATCTGCTGATTTTTGCTGCGATTTCATTTTTGTTCTTATAAATAGAATCCGCCGCAACAACGCCGCGCACCATGGACAGCGGGTAAATATTGGTATGGCGTCCCACAACGGTTCCCGGATTTAATACCGAATTACATCCCACTTCTACATAATCTCCCAGCATCGCGCCGAACTTTTTAAGCCCTGTTGCTATTTCCTCTTTTCCGTCTTTTACTACAACCAGTGTCTTGTCGGATTTGACATTGGATGTAATGGAGCCGGCTCCCATATGAGATTTATAGCCTAAGACGGAATCTCCGACATAATTGTAATGCGGCACCTGGACACTGTTAAATATCACCACATTTTTTAACTCGGTAGAATTGCCGACGACGGCGCCTTTTCCGACAATCGCGCTGCCCCGGATAAATGCACAGTGGCGGATTTCAGCCTCTTCATCAATAATCAGAGGGCCGTTTAAGCAGGCTGTCGGAGCAATTTTTGCTGATTTTGCCACCCAGATGTGCTCCCCGCGCTGTTCAAAGCGGCTGCTGTCAAGACGGCTGCCAAGCTCTGTGATAAAGTCTTTTATGTTTGCAAGCACTTCCCAAGGATACTGTACATCCTGGAATAAATCTGCTGCTATGGTTTCCTTCAGGTCATATAAATTTTCGATTTTGCACTGTTCCATTTTGAATCTCCTTTTCTTTTCCTGTTATCTTTCTTCTATTTATAATATGCCCCCGCCTTCTCAAAATAACTGCGCAGCATATACTGGTTATTTAACCGCAGCACCCCGCTTGTGCGGCTTTTAATAAAATGCTCCAGCTTCGCCATATATTCCTCCGGCGTAATCTCCCCCTGCGCGACGTATGTCAGCCCCTTTTCCCAGCTCGCCGTAAGTTCCGGGTTTAACAGCGATTTAATCGAAGCATTCACGACATCAAAAATCATTTCCCCAAGCAGCGCCGGTGTAATGACCTGCGTTTTTTTATTCAGCGAAAGATATTTATTTTTCACCAGCTTGGCGAGGATTTCCGCGCGCGTCGCGCTGGTGCCGATTCCGCTTCCCTTAATCGTCGCACGCAGCTCCTCGTCCTCAATCAGCTGCCCGGCATTTTCCATGGCAAGAATCATCGAGCCGGAATTATAGCGTTTCGGCGGAGAGGTTTCGCCCTCTTTTATCCAGAATTTCCCGACGTTTACTGTCATTCCTTTTTTCAGTCCTGACACCGCTTTCAGCAAGCCTTCATCCGGTTCCCTCTCACTTCCTCCGGCCCCGTCTGCGGCTTCCGCTGTCTGCTTCCTGCCAGTACGGTCATCGGCCAGAGGCTGCCCTTCTTTCTTCTTAAAAAACGAATACTCCATAACAGGCAGATACCCGGGCTCTTTTAATACCTTAAATCCCGCAAAAAACTTTTCTTCCTTCACCTGAAAACAGATGCTGTATTTCAAATAGACTGCAGGCGGATAAAAAACAGCGAGAAACCGGCGCACAATCGTTTCATACACTTTCACAGACAGCGCGCGCAGAGACTTTAACGCACCCATGCCCTGTCCGGTCGGAATAATCGCATAATGGTCTGTAATCTGCTTATCATTCGTATAACGGGATTTTGCAATGGACTGATAACTTCCTTTCTGCAGTATGGTTTCCGCAAAAGCCCGGACACCCGGAATAGCGCACAGGCCGGAAATATTTTTACGAATCTGTTTTGCCGCGGCGGTGGAAAGCACTCTGGCGTCTGTCCTTGGATATGTGACCAGCTTTTTTTCGTATAATTCCTGGACAATTCCAAGCGTCTCGTCCGGGCTGATTTTGAAAAATTTCGAGCAGGTATTCTGAAGTTCGGCCAGGTTAAACAGCAGCGGCGGATGCTTCGTTTCCTTTTTCTTTTCGACCGAAACGACCGTGGCTGTAACAGGCGGATTTTCTTCCAGATGCTGAATCAGGCGCTGCGCTTCTTCCTTTTCCTGAAATCCGTTTTCCTTATACAGCTTTGGCGACTGAAAATAAGCAGAGCCTTCGACCGCCTTCCACTCGCATTCCATGCTGCCGCCTTCCCCATCCGGCTGCATGTTCATCTGCGCCAGTACCCGGTAAAAAGGCGTTTTCACAAAATCCCGGATTTCACGCTCCCTGCGCACGACCATGCCGAGCACACAGGTCATCACGCGTCCTACCGAAATGACGGCAAACCTTTCATTCAGGTAATCTGCAACCGCATTTCCGTATTTGAGCGTTAAAAGCCTGGAAAAATTAATCCCCATCAGGTAGTCTTCCTTTGCCCTCAGATATGCGCTCGCCGCCAGGTTATCATATTCCGATAAATCTTTTGCCTCCCGGATGCCTCTTAAAATCTCTTCCTCTGTCTGCGAATCAATCCAGACTCTTTTACGCTGTTTGCCGGACACGCCGGCCTGCTGTTCCACTAAGCGGTAAATATATTCCCCTTCCCGCCCGGAATCGGTACAGACATAAATCGTGCTGATATCTTTGCGGTTTAACAGGGATGCTACGATTTTAAACTGCTTTTTCACACTGGAAATGACTTCGTATTTAAATACATCCGGAAGAAACGGCAGCGTCTCGAGGCTCCATTTTTTATATTTTTCATCATAAACCTCCGGATAACTCATCGTAACCAGATGCCCCACACACCAGGTCACTACCGCCCCGCTTCCTTCCTGATATCCGTCATGCCGTTTCATTTCCATTTTCAGCGCCCTGGCAAATTCCTGGGCTACCGAAGGCTTTTCGGCTATGTACAATGCTTTTGCCATATGCCCTCCTGTTTCTTTCCTATAATAAGCCGGCATTTATCCAGACAGAAATCAGGCTCTGCCCGGTTAAAGCGCCAGAAAAACTGCACTGCATACAGAAAATGGGACTGCGGGAAATCCATCCGCTTTTCCCGCAGTCCCATTTTACCTCTGCTTAAAACTTCCACAGCCAGTCCTTCTTACTATTTCAAAATATTTCTGAAAATTCCTTTTCACTGCCCTGCCGCTTCATCCGCTGCCATAAGGCATTTGTGTCCTGCAGACCTGGCACTGTCACAGCTGTGTCATATCGACCAGAACAAGGCGCTTATCTTCTTTCGCCTCGTCTAACAGCCTCTGGTCAAAGCTCTTTGCCGAAAACAGATAGAAATGTTCCGCTTTCAGCCTTGCTTTTTTCATCGTATCAAACAGTTTTTCACACATCCCGTAAGTCAGCTGCGGTTTCGACCAGTTGCACAGCCCGATTAGGTTATTTCTGGCACTGTCCTGTGCAATAATATCAATATTTCCGGTTTTCCCCACCCAGGTACCCGCTTTATGTATCCGTATCGGAAGCTTGTCTACCATATTCAGCAGCTCTAAATATTCCGTGCAGACCTGGACAAAATACCGGTTCATATAATCATCCAGCTCACCGGCAATGTACGTATCGTAAAACTGCTCCGGCGCCATCATATAAAGGTCTGATAAATGCGGATACACAAAACGGAACCAGAAGTTCACATAATTGCTGCGTATCTGGTAAATTCCTTTCTGTGCATTCTCCCATCCGCCGGTTTCAAAAGAATTTACTTTTTCGATAACCTCAAAAGCCGCCAGGTTTTTCATATACACACTGATTTTTGCCCTGGAAAACCCGGTTTCGTTAAAGAGGTCGTTCAGCTTATGATGCCCTGCCGCAATGGCAGCCAGTATCGTATCGTAAATTGCAAGCTCCCGCAGCTCGCTTCCGATAAAACGCTCTGCTTCTGCAAATAAATATCCGTTTGGAGATAAAATATGCTTGCATACATTTGTCCGGATATCCTTTTTGGAATTCCAGCGGTTCATATAAGAAGAAACACCGCCTAAAATTCCATATGCTTTCACACAGTCGCTGACCGAATACTCCGGATACGAGCGGACCATATCAATAAATTTTAAATCGTCCAGCTTGAGCGTTTCATTTACTTTTTTCATCCCGTCGCCGAGACGCTCGCCTAATTCCTGCTCCACCCAGGCCACCGAAGAGCTCGCCAGAATAATCAGTACCGGGCCGGGATAAAGTTTCTTTGCTTTTAACTTTAAAACCGCTTTGAAAAATTCATCGTCGCGTTTTGCAATAAACTGAAATTCATCAATAATCACGACCAGCTTGCTCGCGCTGCCGCTGCGGATACGGTTAAAAAATTCATTATAATTATATTTCGTAAGGCTCAGTTCATACTGCTTTTCTATTTCGCGGCCAAACTGCATGCACTGCTCCTGCTGCGAAGCCCTGCGCGCCCGGTAATAGAAAAATTTCTTTCCTTTACAGAAAATCCTGATAAACGCTTCTTTATCACAGCCTTCACGCCCGTACAGCACAACGAGCTGGTTGCCGGCGTCCTCATAAAGCTGTTCCATTTTTTTTAATTCTGTATGTCGTATTATCATGGCTTTCTCCTATTGCAGACTCTGAGTTTTTCTTACATCTTCTAAAAGTAAAGAAATCATATCACATTTTAACTTTCTTTTCAAGTACGTCCCGATACCTTTTTTTGTTCCCTTATTTTTTTGTAATATATCCCTGTGCTTTCAGCAGTTCTGCACATAAAACAGCTCCCCCTGCCGCACCCCGGACGGTATTATGGGATAATCCTACAAATTTCCAGTCATAAACCGAATCTCTGCGGATACGTCCGACACTGATTCCCATTCCGTTTTCGTAATTAACATCCAGCGTAATCTGCGGACGGTTATCTTCCTCAAGATACTGAATAAACTGCTTTGGTGCAGAAGGAAGCTTCAGCTGCTGCGGCAGGCCGCTGAAATGAACCAGCTTTTCAATCAGCTGTTCTTTTTCAATGTTTTTCTGCCTGAATTTCACAAAAACGGATGCCGTATGCCCGTTTAAGACCGGAACCCGGATACACTGGCTTGTAATGACCGGCCCTGCGGCAGGCTCAATCACGCCGTCTTTGATATTTCCCCAGATACGCAGCGGCTCCCGCTCTGATTTCTCCTCTTCCCCGCCGATATAAGGAATGATATTGCCCGACATTTCCGGCCAGTCCTGAAATGTCTTTCCTGCACCGGAGATTGCCTGATAGGTAGATACGACTGCCTCGTACGGCTCAAAATCCATCCATGCCGTAAGAACCGGCGCATAAGACTGAATCGAACAGTTTGGCTTTACAGCCACAAATCCCCGCTCCGTCCCCAGTCTTTTTCTCTGATAAGGGATAATCTCCATATGCTGCGGATTAATTTCCGGCACCACCATCGGCACATCCGGCGTCCAGCGGTGCGCGCTGTTATTCGATACAACCGGCGTTTCTGTCTTTGCATAAGCCTCTTCGATTTTTTGAATCTCATCTTTGGACATATCCACCGCCGAAAACACGAAATCTGTTTCGGAAGCGGTGTCTTCGATTTCGTTTACATTTTTCACAACTATATTTTTAACAGATTCAGGAACCGGCGTATCCATTTTCCAGCGGCCGCTTACTGCTGCTTCATATGTCTGTCCTGCGCTTCTTTCGCTTGCTGCAATTGTTGTCACCTCAAACCATGGATGATTTTCCAGCAGAGCGATAAATCTCTGACCTACCATACCCGTTCCGCCAAGAATGCCGACTTTTAACTTTTCACTCATAACTGCTCTCCTCCATTTTCTAATTTTACAGCGGGATGCTGCGTGAATTGTTTCGCCTGTTTAAGACTGATTTTATAATATTAATACAGGAATTGCAAAAACGCAAGTATAAATGTGTAATTTTGCAATTATTCCGTTATGGTTCAGGCGGGGAAGGGGGATGTGGCCTCTCGGACGCCGGATGACGGGAAGATGCGCTGGATTCCTGTGACGGCTCCAGAATGTTAAGAATCCCTAAGCATTCTGCATTTACACTGTGGCCCCGGACGGTCGCGGCACCTAGTTCGCCCTGGCCTTCTGCCAGCAGCTAAAGGTGCCGCTTCGGCTTCGCCGCCTGGTTTTTGCGGCAGAATGCTAAGGGATTCTAAACATTCCTCCAATGTCACAGGAATCCAGCGCATCTTCCCGTCATCCGGCTGGTTTTCGTAAGTTTTACATGCAGTTTCGGCGGGGCTGCGGTAAAGCCTATGTTTTGCAGGCGGGAAGTTAAATGCTTTTGAAAAGTATTTTGTGGCAGTGTTCAGCCTATTTCATATAACACTCTGCAATAAACAGCTGGCACTGCACTTCTTCATAATTTCATGCTCTGGCTGTTTTATGTAACTTTTTACAGTAACCAGCCGATGTTATGTTGTTTTTTCTTTCTGCACAGTGTTTATACCATTCCATAATACTCTGTAACGCCCAGCTGATTTGAGTTTCCCCATTTTTTCCAATATTTGTTTATAAAACTGGATAATCACTAAATTTATAGATAAATATCCGTTGTGATTGTACTTTTTGTGAGAAACGCTGATTTTATGCTGGTTTCAATGCAGTCAAATTCAAAAACGTGGAAACTTAAACCAGCTGGCGCTGCACCCGTTCTTCCCATTGCAGCATTCTGGCTGTCTCACGTAACACTATACAATCCCCAGCCAGCTTTATGCTGTTTTTCTTTCTGCACAGCATTTATACCTTTTCACAACACTCTGCAGCCCCCAGCTGACGCTGCTCTCATTCTTCCCATTAAAAACATTCATCTTCACGTAACGCTTCACGATAACCAGCCGGGAGAGGGGATTTGCCCGGTCTTTCCGGGGACATTGGAAGAATGTTTAGAATCCCTTAGCGTTCTGCCCAATAACCAGGCGGCGAAGCCGAAGCGGCACCTTTAGCTGCTGGCAGAAGGCCAGGGCGAACTAGGTGCCGCGACCGTCCGGGGCCACAGCGTAAATGCAGAACGCTTAGGGATTCTTAACATTCTGGAGCGTCCCCGGAAAGACCGGGCAAATCCCCTCTCCCGGCGTCCGCGCAGCCACTCTCTCCCCTCCTTACAGCCGCTTCAGCACCTCCAAATACCACCCCTCCATCACACTGTCATAAGGAATCCGCACAATTCCCTCCTTAGAATCACTCTCATAAACACACGTCTCCGCCACGCCTCCCAGCCCCGGCAGTTTATAAAACCCTCCAAAAACAATCCATATTTCCCCCTGTACATGATTCCGTCGCAAAAAATCCTCAAATGACTCGCGTTTCACATAAACAAACCTGTCATCATACGAAATCATCCGTCTCAGCTCCTGCGTATTCCCCGATACAATTTCAGCTTCCCCGTCATAATTTCCAATCATAATATCCCTGCTTTCATTGCAGCGCGCATAAGAGCAGGTATGTATCATAAAAAATGCAGCAGCCATAAAAAGAAATGCAAATCCAGCCATTCCCCGGCACATGCTTCTGCGATAAGGACGAAACCCGGCTATTTTCTCCAGCCGCCTTTTGATTTTTGCAAAGTCTCTTTCCCCAGCATAAGCGGTACCGGAGAGTACATCTTCCTGTTTCGGACACAGCAGCCTGAGTGTTTTAAGCAGAACCAGTCCGTATTCATAAACCGTTCTCCCGCTGTTTTGTATGCTCACCCTGTCACAGATATCTTCCATATCCTCCCTGCAGTCATTCATAAAAATCGTAAGAAACGGATTGACCCACAAAAGACAGCGCAGAATATCCCACAAAAGCCCGAACCATAAATGTCCAAGGCGGATATGGGTCTGTTCATGCTGCACAATCATTTGCAATTCCTGTGCACTGTAGCTTTGCACAATCACTTTTGGAATCACAATCTTTGGTTTCAGAAGTCCGGATGAAAACGGCGTAACGTGCATATCCGTAACGGTAATTCTGACATGGTTAAGGAACATTTCTTCCATTCTGCCAGTCATCCTGCAAAGCTGCAGCCTCCTGCCAAATATCCTTATGGCGGCTGCAAGAATCCCTGCCATGTAAAGACGGTCCGCCCAAATCCATGTCATCGTCCCATAGGTCATAATCCATGTCGCCCTTAGCACAGCCGGATTTTCATAAAACAGCCGCAGTCTTCCAAGAAACGGGGTAAGCAGAAACAATGCCCAGAGCATTCCTTTCAAAAAAATCTGTTCCCGAAAAACTGTTTTACGAAGCAGCATCACAATCACTGTCAGCACGAACGAAAAAGCCGCGCACCGTACAAGCTGTGTCGTAAAATATGCTGCACAAAAATCCAGAAAGCTCCCAATCTGTGACCAGTCAGGCATAAGCATCATCCTCCCTTTTCATGCGGACTCTCAGTGCTCCATTTATCTGGATAAAACACCAGGCCGTCACTTCATTTCCCTTCCTTCCATATCGGTTACTTATTTTTAACCATGAAGAGTTCAATATGCAAAAATTACTCCCTGTGTCAAATATACAGTGCCTTGAACGAAAAGAAAGAATATCGTATAATACTTCCAGAAGAAGGAAATAAATGCAGTTCACCCGGAACCTTCGTTCTGCCAAAGCTGAACTGTGTCGGAATACGAATCAAAGGAGGCTCGCACATGTACAGCAGCACAATCATATTTTTTCTTTCTATCCTCATTTTAGCTCTGTTTCTCATAATCTTATATCAGCAGTTTATTTTTAACAGAGGCATACAGTTAAAATTAAAGCAGATTAGTACAAAACTGGAAGAAATCTCAGCGTCTGGCAGCAGCGAAAAAATCATGATATTTACGGACAATCCCGTTTTAATGGAACTGGGTGCACAGATTAACCATCTGCTGTCAGAAAGACAGAAAATAAATGCAGATTTCAAAAAACAGGAACTCTCTTCTAAAAAAATGCTTTCAAATATCTCTCATGACATTAAAACACCTCTGACCGTGATACTCGGATATCTGGAAATCATGCGCCTTCAGGATTCCAAAAATGAAATGTTAAGGAAAGCAGAAGCAAAGACACAGCAGGTTATGGACCTGATTAACCAGTTTTTTACACTGGCCAAATTAGAAGCAGGGGATACGGATATCCCTCTCGGCAAAATCAATATCTGTGAAGCCTGCCGGGAAAATGTGCTGGAATTTTATGAAATATTAATGCAGAAAGAATTTAAAGTGGATTTATCCATTCCGGAAACCGATGTTTTCGTACAGGCTAATAAAGAGGCTCTTCAAAGAATTTTTTACAATCTGATATCCAATGTCATACGCTATGGCTCCGACGGAAAATATCTGGGTCTGTTTGTGCGTGAGGACCAGGCGGCTGTTTATATCGATGTTAAGGATAAAGGCAAAGGTATTGGACGGGAATCGGCATCGAATGTATTTGACCGTCTTTATACAATGGAAGATTCCCGCAGCCGTGATATCCAGGGAAACGGGCTGGGGCTTACAATTGCAAAAAATCTGGCTGTACAGCTTGGGGGAGACTTGCTTTTGCATAGTATTCCGGATGTGGAGACGGTTTTTACTGTGAGGCTGAAAAAAATAAGATACTGATTTTATATGCGGGTGCTGAGGGAGGGGATGTGTGTTTTTCGGTGTTCTGTTTGTGACGGGATGGGAGGTTATACGCGGGTGCTGAGGGGACGCCGGAGGGAGGAGCTGTCTGCTTTCGGATGTTCCGCTTACGAAAAGCAAGAAGTTCTAAACTTTCTGCATCAAGGCTGTGGCTGCGGACGGACCGGCGCCTGATGCCCTGGCGTTACTGGCTGCTGAATTCTTTGGCACTGGCAGGCGCCTTTTGGGGACTTCGAAGTTTTATCAGACGGCAGGATGTGCGTCCCCAAATCCTGGATACTGGGCAGAAAGTTAAGAACTTCTAGCTTTTCTCCAGAGTCACATCCGAAAGCAGACAGCTCCTCCCTCCGGCTGGTTACTGGCAGAATTTACGTTTTAAAGCTGGCTGTACGTTCGGCAGTCATAATCAAATACGATATATCGTAAAACTACTGCCTGACCATATATTCTGAAAACTGAAATCTAACGAAAGTCAGCTGGATGGAGAAATTTTTTCCTTCGGATGTGCATCTGGAAAAAAGCTGGAAGTTCTTAGTTTTCTGCTCAGCACCCAGGATTTGGGGA
>CANDJC010000114.1 GCA_947384955.1 uncultured Eubacterium sp.
TTTCCCGTAAAATGGGAGGTTTTTTTGCGAAAAATTTTTAATCGTCAGTGCTGAAATTATAGAAGAGGCGGTAGAAATCTCTGGAACCTACACTGCGTCACCAGCAGGCTGTTCCAGGCAGAGGGCGGGACTGCTGAACCGCTTTGTGTTTCTGCCTGAATGCAGCTGGCACCGCTCCCTGTCAGGAATGCCTGCATTTTTATTGACATTTTTATAGATGCTGATACAATTGTATTGAAGAAGCAGATGCTTCGTAGAAAAACGAAGACATCTGAACAGTTACGAAAAATAACATGGGCGGTCTTGCTTCTGATGTGGAGGGAAGCCCGTTTGAAAACTGGAACAGGATACGGGTTCCTTATGCGACAGGGGCTTTTCATGCGGGTTCGGGAGAGCAGGAAAAATGTACGGATGGATATTGATATGCAACGCTCAGTATAACCTTTATCATACTGATATAAGGGACCGATTCAAAAGCAGATACAATGTAAAATAAATTGTTTCAGATAGAAAGAGGCAGAAATCATGAAAAAGAAATTATTTTTACTGGCTGCGGTTTGTATTTTAGCAGTAAAACCGTTCGAAACGGATGCATCAGCTGCAGAGGTATCCAGGCAGACAGCAGCTGGTGATTTATCCAGTGATAAAAGCAGAGATATAGAACTGCCTGGCTTGGAACCAGTTGAAGAAAATGAGGAAACAAAGCCGGAGGATGGTGAAGCCAGCCAGGAAAGCGAAGCAGGGCAGCCGGAAAAAGATGGTGAGCAAATACAGCCGGAAACGGATGCGGAAACGAAACCAGAGAAGGAAAATGCGGAAACGAAGCCGGAAGATAAGCAATACAAAACCAGCTTATCTCTTAGCCTGCTGCTTTATAAAGGAGATACTGCATCTGTCGGGATTCGATATTTTAATAGAGACGTATATCATGTGGCTTCTTCAGATTCGTCTGTGGTAAAGGTCAGTAAAGAAGGCAGAATAAAAGCCTTAAAATGCGGAAAAGCGGATGTCACTGCCGTTCTGGAAAATGACGGCCGCAGGGATGAGCTTGTGCTGCACGTTCATGTAAAAGAATCCTCTTACGCAAAGATATCTTCACATGGGGAAGGCGCTGAAAAAATAAGCCGTGCATCACAGGCAGGGCTGGAAGCATACCGCGAGCTGGCACCAGGCGGGACATTAAAACTGAAGGTGTCGCAAAAACCGGCTGATTCGGAAATTATCTTCAGTTCTTCGGATGTTTCCGTAGCAGAGGCAGACAGCAAAGGAACCGTTACCGCGAAAAAAAAGGGTGCCTGTACAATCCGTATTTTGCTGAATGATGGGAAGAATCAGGCAGTTTACCGGGTCAGGCTGTATGTGAAAGACCCTCAGAATCTGACTGTTACGAATGAACAGAAAGATGCTTTTTTTAATGACTCCGTGATGGTTGGGAATTCGCTTGGTGTGGGGCTGGCCAGTTACTGCAGGCAGCAGTACACAGGATTTCTCGGGAATGCCAGGCACTTTTCGGCTGGTTCGTTCAGCCTGATGAATGATATGCGGCCAGTTACTGCAGCATCCCTGCATCCAGCGTACAATGGGGTCAAATACAGGGTCAGGGATGCCCTGAGGGTGATGGGAGCGAAAAAAGCGTTTATCTCATTTGGGATGAATGACCTGAATATTTATGGTGTACAGGGAACGGCAGATGTCTACCAGCAGTTTGTCAGGGAGCTTCAGCAGTATAATAAAGAGTTAGAAGTATATATTATCAGCCAGACACCGGTTCGCAGGGCATCCGGGCGTTTGGAAAACGGCTGTATCCGGGAATTTAACAGGCTGATGGAAGCATATGCGAAAAAGTCGAAGGATGTGTATTTTATAGATATCTTTCCGGCTTTCCTTGACAGCGCAGGGCTTCTTGCATCGCAATACTGCAGCGATGGTTTCTGCCATCTGACAAACACAGGGTATGCCGTATGGACAGGACAGATGAAACAGTTTGCCGGGAAACAGATTGCAAAAGAAATCCGGGCAAAGGACGCGCTTGCAACGGTAAAGGAAAGCCATTTGAAGCAGGATTACCAGACTGCGAGAAAGATGGTGAAAAAAATGGATTTTGGGGAGCTTCGGACTAAATATATGAGGGAGTTAGATAAAGTAAAGGGAAAACTTTCCTGATGCATGAATTTTACGCTTTCTTACGGAGTATCATTGAGAATATAGGATAAGCTGTAAGCCGCCAGGCGTTTATGCAAAGATGAGAAAAAGAAGCAGGTTTTATCAAAAGAAGGTGTGAAATGAAAGATATCATACTAAGCAGCCGGAATTTTATGGATTATATTCCCAAAAATCAAAAAGAATACCGCAGTTTTATCCGCCTGATTTTAAAATATGCCGACACAGTCTGCTTTACGGTCAGGCCCTTTCTGGACAGCCTGGATGAATTCCGCCGCAGCATCTGGTCAGCAATGCGCTGCAGCATCGCTGATTATGGATTCGCACAGGCTGCTTCTGATCCAAAGGGTGTCAAAAGCAGTCTGATTCTTTTTAAAAAGGATTACTGTCTCTGTGACTTTCTGCAGCATAAAAACGGTATCTTTGATTTTACAGAAGAAGACCCCGGGACAGGAATCCGGCTTGACGACCCTGCCTTTTTAAAAAACGGCGAAGTATTTTTATATACAGTGACACACGGGAAAATGTGTGCTGTAACAGAAGATGTCTGCTCCCGGCTGCTCACAGTGAAGGAAAGAAAATAGCTGCTATCCCTGCATATTCATAAAGTGTGCAATCAGATTTGCAGCGTCATCCGAATAGCAGGGACCCTCATATGCCGTCATAACCGTTCCTTCAAATCCGGCATCCGAAAGCATCCGCAGCAGCTTCGCATAAGGAATGTCTGTCTGCGGAGAGTCCTTTTGCGAATCGCGGCATGTTTCATGAAAAAACCCGGTATGTCTGAGAATCGGACTCAAAACCTCCGCAGACTGATTTGAATATCCGCTTAAGCATTCCAAATCAGGCGCAAGGCAGGCTGATGAAGAAGAAAGTTCATCCAGGATTCCGGCCAGCTTCAGAAGCTGTGTATCAGCTGCCTTTTCCTGTGCATGGATTCGAAAGCAGATCTGAACATCATAAAATGCAGCCATCTGGGCAGCGCGCGGATAGATATGTACAGGGATGCCCGTTTCCGTAAGATAGCGGCATCTGAGCTTATGCGCCGTCATCAGATGAAAGGTAATCTCGTTCATGATTTCATCATCAGACATATCCGTATCCGGGTGCTTTGCAAAATCCACATATCCGTCATAACTATACGGTATCACATGATATTTCTGAGCAAGCCTTAAAACCTCCTGGACTTCTTCATCGGAAGGATTTGGATAGTGCTGGAACATCTGCGCGCCTGTAATTTCAAATTTTTGGATATGCAGCCTGTTTAATATCTGAAACATCTGTTCTGTTCCATAGCCGTCTTCTTCGATATACTGCCTGGCAAAACTGGACAAACAGATTCCAAAATCTATTTTATTGTTCATTACATTACCCTTCCTTTCCCGATGGTCATTCGTCTGGATGCAGAACCATCAATTTGTTCATCGGTTCCCGGTGCAGCAGACGGATTCTGATAGATCATTTTTACTGCTACATCATGCATGCCCGCATTCAGCCCGTAATTAAATACTTTCAGACCAGCCGGCGTTTTAAGTCCCCAGAACTCCGCATACAGCTGCGGAAACTGACTGATAGAAAACTGCTTTCCATTCAGCTCAAACAGAATCAGGTACTGCGGAATTTCTTCTCCGTCTACGGAAACTTCCAGCTGTTTTACACAGGAAAGGGGCAGTCCGCGAAAGTAATTCAGGCGGATGTCCAGGCTGAATCCAATCTGTCTGCCGTTTAATAAAAGATTGTAAAATCCATCCTCCCGCAGGACCCTGTCTCCAAATTCTGATTTTATCATGCTATTCCTCCTTGTTTATCAATAATGCTGTTTTTATACGCTGTGAAATCAGCGGCAGCCTTTTCAGGATACTGTTCCTGCATGCCTGAAAATAGTATGCCATAGGAAAAGGACGAATGCAATGAGAAAATCTTTATTTTACAGGATTTCCGGCTATTTCTCTGAGTCCGCAGCCAGTGTTCGTTTATTTTCCAAAAAATTTTCCCTAATGTGACACATGTCATATTAATTTCCGCAAAAAAAAGCTAACATACAATCATCAGAAAAAAACAGCTGCCACCCAAAAGCAGCCCGTTTCAAAGAAAAGGAGAAAAACTATGAGCAGAGAAGAAGTTGTAGCAAAATTAATTGAATTCGCAGCAATGGCATTTAACAAAGACGCTGCAGGCATCACAGAAAGCACAAATATCGCAGAAGAATTAGGAGTAGCATCCTCCCAGCGCGTAGCAATGAGCGCATCGATTGAAAATGATTTTGACGTAATGATTCCGGTTGCAAGATTTGGCAAATTCGAAACAATCGGCGCACTGGCAGATTTTGTCATGGATGAAATGTAAGGAGAAAAGCTATGGTATGTAATGTAAAACTCGGGAAAAATATGAGAAGTGTTTCCATTGTCGGTATCGGCGCGACTCCGTTTTTTAACGGGGTAGAAAATCCTGCTTACAAAGGGCTGACCAACGGGGAGCTTTTTGGACATGCGGCGCTTGACGCGATGAAGGATGCAGGAATTGAGCCGCGCGACGTGCAGTATTTCTTTCATGGTTCTGCAAATCCGCATGTTTTAAACAACTGTATTACACCCAATTTACAGGTAGCAGACTGGTTCGGCATGAGAGGCAAAGGCTCGATTTCTCATTCGGAAGGCTGCTGTACCGGATACATAGCGCTGGAAGAAGCTGTTTTTGCGGTTGCCAGCGGGGCTTATGACATTGTGCTTACCGGCTGCAGCGAGCAGGGAACGGGCATGCCGGACGGCAATACGCCGGACCATATGAGGGTGCCGCTTACTTCGGAAGTGCTGTTCCCGGACCTTGACTCTATTTTTGACCGTGCCTATGGCAGATACTTAGGCGGCGGCCCGGGCATGAACCATGACGACTGGATTAATTATTATGCAAAAGAAAATAATCTGAGTCCGGCGCAGATTGATGACATTCTCTCACACCAGGCATACCATTTCCGCCGCGCAGCAGCGCTCTGCCCAAGGGCAATCCGCCGTACGCCTTTTGATGAGATGGCAAAGGAAGCAGGATATGACGATGTCTGGGAATACATGCGTTCCCCGCATAATCCGAAAATGACGCAGTACCTTCGCACAGCCAGCGATTCGTGTGTGGCAGACGGAGCTGCGGCATGTATCATAGTGCCGACTGAAATCGCAAAACAGTTCCATGCAAAGCCTGTAGAGGTGCTTGCGACAGGCGCGTCTGTTTTAGATGCCATTGTGCCTCACTTAGAGAAAAAGGCAACTGCAGAGGCAGCGCGGCAGGTATTTGAAGCCACCGGCATGACAGCGGATGATATGGACCTTTTATTTGTCAATGACTTTATCGGCTCCTCTGCATTCCTTGCCGCAGAAGAAATCGGATATCTGCCGAAGGGAGAAGGCTGGAAATACGTAATGGACGGCAGGATAGCTTATGACGGCGACAAGCCGATGAATACAAATGGCGGACGTACTTCTTACGGGCATGCTTTTGCCGCTTCCGGCATGGCGGATGTATTTGAGGCAGTGACTCAGATGCGCGGCGATGCAGGCGAACGTCAGATAAAGAAACTTCCGAAGCATACCTTTTTAAGAGGATTCGGCGGAGCACAGAATGTACGTGCAATCATTCTGGAAGCAGGTTTTTAAGAAAGCAGAACAGGAAAGGGATAAGCAGGAGGTTTTGGTATGAGCAGTGAGAGAATGAAAACAGAAGAATTCTGGAATCCGGAGCATATTGTGGAAAAGTTCTGGAACGGGTTAAAAGACGGTGTTATTTATGCAAGAAAGTGCAAAGAGTGCGGCGCGCTGGAATTTCCGCCGCATCTTGCATGCAACACCTGCGGATATCATGAAACAGAGTGGACGACACTGACCGGCAGGGGGCAGCTGAAAAGCTTTGTATTTACAGGGGTGTTAAATGCGAGGCTGGAGTTAGAGGACCGCGGTTTAAAATATGTCTGCGGCGAAGTGGAGCTCGATGAAGGAGCTTCCATCAATGCGGTCATTCTTGGAATCAATAAGAAGAAAGCCAGGGAGATTGAAGGGAAGCTCCCGGTGCGTGTACGGCCTGTATTTTATGACATGGGAAGGTATACGACGCTTTATTTTGAGCTGGATGAATAAAATAATCAGCCGGACGTCTGGCGGTTTATGGAGTATGGATACGAGGAGGGTATAGCGTTGAAAAAATTATCGGAGAACTATCTGCTTGGCATGGATATCGGGACAACCAATATCAAGGCCATGATTGCAGATGAAAACGGCCGCGTGGCTGCCAGCGCTTCCGAGAGCGGCCGGCTGATTTTTCCCGGCCCGAATATGGCAGAGCAGGATGCGCAGGCATGGTGGAAAAATGTGCAGATTATTTTACGGAGGCTGACAGACGAAGCGGGGAAAGAAATAGTATCCCGTATCCGCGGCATAACGGTCAGCTCCCAGACGGTGACAATGCTGCCGGTGGATAAGGACGGGAAGCCGCTGCGGAATGCGCTAATCTGGATGGACGGGCGCTCCGCAAAGCAGCTGGCATATATCATTCAGGAAATCGGTTTTGACAGGTATGTATCAATTATCGGCGGCCAGCCGGATGCGGCTTTCCTGCCAAATAAGATTCTCTGGTTTAAGCAGAACGAACCGGAACTGTTTGCCAGAACGGAGAAAATCCTGCAGGCAAGTTCTTATATCAATTACAAGCTGACCGGGAAAATGACGATGGATATCGACCAGGCAGCCAGATGCCAGTGCATGGATATCAATACCCTAAAATGGTCGGATGAAATCGCAAAAGTGACCGGCGTGGATTTTCACAAATTACTGCCGCAGCCTGTGCCCGTGGATGAAATTATCGGAACAGTGACAGAAGAAGCCGCCGCGCAGACCGGGCTTAAAAGCGGCATTCCGGTAACGGCTGGCGCAAGCGATGCCATGGCTTCCATGTATGCAGCCGGTTTATGCAGGCTTGGGGAAGCAGCGGAATCTTCCGGGACTTCTTCGCTCATATTTGTCGGAAGCAGCAGGGCTAGCGCACCGGACATTCCGGTTGTGACAAAGCCGTGTTCCATAAAAGGCGTGCCTTATATTTTCGACGCGCCCATCAGCGCAAGCGGCGCTTCGATTAAATGGTTTCTGGACAATCTGGGACAGCCGGAACAGGATTATGCGGACAGGCAGGGAAGAAATGTTTATGATTATGTGAATGAAATCGCGCTGAAAATTCCTGCCGGAAGCAATGGAGTTTTGTTTTTCCCATATCTGCGCGGCGAACGCGCGCCACTTTGGAATTCTTATGCGAAGGGGATGTTTATCGGGATGTCAGTCGATACAAAAAGAGAAGAGCTTTACCGCTCGGTCTTTGAAGGAACTGCGTTTGCACTGCGGCATGTCTTAGAAACCATAAAGGAAGCAGGGGCGTCCGCAAATCTGTTAAGAATTACCGGAGGCGGGTCAAAGAGCCGCACCTGGTCGCAGATAAAAGCGTCTGTGCTGCGTATGCCGGTCTATGTGTTAGATGAACAGTCCGGCGATGTTCCGTTCGGCGATGTGCTGATTGCCGGAAATGCCACAGGTGTTTTCCCGGACCTGACGGAAAAAATCAGCCAGCTGATTCAGGTAAAAGAAATCATTCAGCCGGTGGATGAATGGGCAGATGTTTATGATAAGCTGTATCCGTATTATCTTGATATGTACCGTCATCTGGATGAGGATTTGAAAAAATATGAAGAAACACTGTCAGAATCAGCATAGAAATCAGACATAGAAATCAAGCATAGAAATCAAACATAGAAATCAAAGAAAGACTGCAGGGCTTTTTGGGTGCCTGCAGTCTTTTTTTGATTTCCTCAGTAATCTGAAAAAATTTATAAAATTTGCTGAATCTGCTGTATATTCAATGTCAGTATGTTAAAATAGAGCCAGCAGGGGTATAAGGAGGCATTGGTTATGAGCAGAGAAGAAAATGTTTTAAATATGCAGATAACGATTGCAGACTGTATGAAGCAGGAGTGGGAGGCCGGCGCGTATGAAATTGATTCACGATGAAAACCTGCTGCAAAAATCTATCACAGAATTAAACCTGGAATCCCTGTTTGACATCTGGAACGTACATCCGTTTTTATGCAGCTGCCAGAAGGGAGAGCTGCTTTCCGGCCCTCACATCAGGCAGAAATATCTTCTGTTTGTAGTTTCCGGTCTTGTGCAGATTTACGGCACCAGTCTGGACGGGAGGATGATACCGGTGAATTTAGCGCAGAAAGGGAGCCTGATTGGCGATGTGGAGTTTTGCAATGCGCGTAACTCGAATCTGTTTTCGGAGGTGGTGCGCGAAACGCTCTGTGTTGGCATTTCGACTGCGGATAACCGGGAATTTTTAGACAATGATATCCGTTTTCTGCGATACCTTTTGAAAGTAATTTCTTCGAAAGTGTATCTGACAAGCGTGCAGGAAACACCGGCGGTTTCTGTGGAAGAAAAACTGCTGCAGTATATGCAGAAGGAATGCAGCGGCAATGTCCTAAAGGGAATCGAGCATGCGACAATGCGCCTTCAGTGCAGCCGCAGACAGCTGCAGCGGGTGCTGAAAAAACTCTGTGAACAGGGAGACATTGTAAAGACCGGAAAAGGCAGCTACCGGCTGGTGCGTGATTAGGTTAATTTTAGCAGTCATATTTTGACCTGCACGCAGAAAATGATTCTGTTTTGTGCAGGTACAGACAAAAAATATGTAAAGGAAGAGGGGGCGGCAGCCTCCTTTTTTTATTATAATATAGAAAAAGGACAGGGAAAACCTGATGAATCCCTTAAGGCTTGAAAATCATTTTAGGAGGAAACCATGGAAAAGATTAGATTAGGCATTGTAGGACATGGATTTATGGGGCATGAGCATGAAGCAATGCTCAGTAACATGGAAGGATACCAGATTATCGGCATATCAGATACTGACCCGCAGCAGTTAGAGGATGTCAAACCTGGAATCCGCCGTTATGCATCGAATGAGGAGATGTTTGCAGACCCGCAGGTGGATGTGGTTATGATTGTGGCAAACAATAACCAGCATCACGACCTGGTAATCCAGGCGGCAAAGGCCGGAAAAGATATTATCTGCGAAAAACCGGTAGCAATGAATGTGGCGGAATTAGACGACATGATAAAGACCGTAGAAGAATGCGGCGTAAAATTCACGGTTCATCATCAGCGCAGGCTCGACAAAGATTTCCGTACGATGAAAGAAGTATACGACCGCGGAAGTGTCGGAGACGTATATTCGATTAAGAGCAGCCTGTATGGCTTTAACGGAAATATGCATGACTGGCATGTATACATAAAAGAAGGCGGCGGCATGCTGTTTGACTGGGGCGTGCACCTGATTGACCAGATGCTGTGGATGATGCCTGGTGCAAAGATTCGTTCTGTATTTGCAGATGTGCGCAATGTCATTAACTTTGAAGTGGATGATTATTTTAAAATTCTGCTGCGCTTTGACAACGGCGTTACCGGCGAAATTGAGCTCGGGACTTATTTTCTGACAGACAAGATTCAGGAGAAATGGTTTGAACGCCACTGGATTATGGGCGGCAATAAGGGAACCGCATACTTAGACGGCTTTGACCCTGTGGGAAAGATTGTGAGCACTTCGCATCTTCTGACCAATGTACGCGGTACCAGAACAATGACGGCGGCAGGCCCGACCCGCTCGTTTGGCCCGCCTGCAGAAGGCACCATTCTCACAGAAGAGCTGCCGCAGGTAAATACAGTACACGAGGATTATTTTAAGAATTATTATAAAGCTTACCATGGGGAAGAAGATTTTCTTGTAAAAATTCCGGAAACCAGAAGAGTGCTGGCCTTGATGGAGGCAGTACGCGAATCTGCAAGGACGGGCAATTCTATTCATTTTGAAGACTAATTTCCTGATAAATGGGCCGGAAGCTGGCACGTTCTGCTGTCCGGCCCGTCCCTTCCCAGTGCCGGAAGCAGCTGCTTTTCCATATGCTGTTTCCGGCGTTTTCAAAATATGTTTCTAAGAATATGTTTCTAAGATTTAAGATAGACATTTGATTCAGATAACGATTCGAATAAAACAAAGATTCAAATATAACAACAATTCGATTAAAATAGCTATTTAATTAAAATAAGGATTCGATTAAGAAAATAAAAAATATACTATAATTTTTGTTCTCTGCAGTCTTTGACATTTCTTACAGGCAAAATATCAGCCGGATAATAGATAAATATGGAAAAGAAAAAAACAGATACAGCGTATAAAATAAATACACAGAAAAATCATTGCTCAGAAAGGTGATTGAAGATGGAATATCGCATACTTACAATTAACCCTGGTTCTACATCCACAAAAGCAGGATGTTTTGAAGGGGAAAAAGAACTGTTTACGGTAAATGTATCTCATGATGCAGAAAAGCTTAAAGAATTTGCCACCATCAGCGCGCAGCTTCCTTACCGGAAGGAAATGATTCTTGCGGCTTTGAAAGAAGCGGATATTGACCTGTCTGCCATAGATGCGTTTGTCGGACGCGGCGGCGGGCTGCTGGCAGTAGAAGGCGGTACTTATACAGTGAATGAAACGCTGTTAGACCATGCGGCAAGGGGTGCAAACGGCGTTGCGCATCCGGCGCAGTTAGGTTCGCAGATTGCCCATGAATTAGCCGCAGTATATGGAAAGCCCTGCTTTGTGGTGAACCCGCCGGATACAGATGAGCTTACGCTCTGTGCGCGGATGACAGGCATCCGGGGCGTATACCGCAATGTGCATCTGCATGCCCTGAACCTGAAAGAAACCGCAATCCGCCACAGCCAGAAAAACGGCTGGAAATATGAGGATAAAAATTATATTGTCTGCCATATCGGAGGCGGAATTTCGATTTCCGCGCATCAGAAAGGCAGAATGATTGACGGAAACGATATTGTAGGCGGCGAAGGGCCGATGGCTCCGACCAGGTGCGGCGCGGTTCCCGCAGCGGAAATGATTCGCTACAGTTTTGCAAACGGCGATAAAAAAGAAGTGTCGGCGCTGTGTACAAAGACAGGCGGATTTGTCAGTCATTTAGGGACGTCCGATGCGCTTGAAATATCGAAGCGTGCTGAAGAAGGAGACAAAGAAGCGGCGCTTGTCTGGGATACGATGATTTACCAGATTATCCGCTATATCGGAGCCATGGCGGGCGTTCTGCACGGAAAAGCGGACGGAATCCTCTTAGGAGGCGGCATGGTTCATAACAAAGGGCTGGTTGCAAAGATTACGGAGAGCTGCTCCTGGATTGCCCCGGTTACGGCATATCCGGGGGAATTTGAGTTAGAGGCCATGGCGGCAGGCGCTGCCCGGGTGCTAAGAGGCGAAGAAGAGGCAAAGGTGTATACCGGAAAACCAGTCTGGGAGCCGCCTTATACGGCGTAATCGATAAGAATGAATACGAAACGGAGGAAATGTTTATGGGTGTTTTAGATGAAATCTATGCAAAAGCGAAAGCAGACCCGCAGAAAGTAGCTTTCCCGGAAGCTGCGAATGAAAAAATGATGCAGGCCGCTTATGAGCTTGGCAGGGATGGCTATATTATTCCGCTTCTGATTGGAAATGAAGCAGAATTAAAAGGATTAGCCGGGGAAAGAGGCTATGATTTATCCGTCTTTACCTTTATCGATATTAACGAAGAAGAATATAAAAATAAAGTCATTGCAGCTTATGTAGCAAAGCCTGAGACGATGCTGAAGGAAAAGGCTCTCGGCAGGCGCATGCAGGACCCGCTGTATTATGCAATGGCCATGCAGGCAGTCGGCGACGCAGACGTTACCTTTGCGGGCATTGACAATACGACAGGAGACGTGCTGTTAGCAGGCCAGATGATTATCGGCTTAAAACCAGGCATCAGCACAATATCCAGCATCGGCCTGGCGGATATCCCGGGATATGAAGGCAGCGAAGGCTCGCTTCTTGCGGTAGGCGACAGTGCCGTATGCACAAATCCGAATGCAGAACAGCTTGCAAGCATTGCCATTTCAGCCTGTGATACGGTAAAAGAGCTGTTAGGCTGGGAGCCAAGATGCGCGATGGTATGCTACTCTACGCTTGGAAGCGGCCAGGGCGAACTGATTGATAAGGTGACAGACGCGTTAAAAATTGCCAATGAAAAACGCCCGGACCTTGCCATCGACGGCGAATTCCAGTTAGACGCAGCCATTGTTCCGGCGGTTGCGCAGAAGAAAGTACAAAGAGAAAGCAAAGTAGCCGGAAAAGCGAATGTCCTTATCTGGCCGGACTTAAATGTAGGAAATACCGCGGTTAAGCTGATTCAGCAGTTTGGACATGCCGACGCATACGGGCCGATGCTGCAGGGCTTTAACAGCGTGGTCTGTGACTGCTCCAGAGGGGCCCCTGTATCCGAAATCAAAGGAAACATTGTAATATCGGCAGTACGTGCAGCAGGAAGCAAAGAATAATACGCTGGGAGGAGTGCGGAAATGACAAATAAAGAGGTCATACAGGCTTTTTACAAAGAATTTTTTAATGACCATATCATAGAATCAGCGGATAAATATGTCCAGGAAGATTATATCCAGCACAATCCGGGCGTCGGCCAGGGAAGAGAAGCATTAAAGAGCGCATTTGCAGATAAATTTGTGTCCGACCCTTCGTTTCATCTGGACATTCAGATGATTATTGCGGAAAATGACATGGCGGCTGTCTATCTGAAAAATGTGGATACACAGGGCGTTACAAAATGCCGTGTCGTAGATATTTACAGGTTAAAAGACCAAAAACTGGCAGAGCACTGGGATGTGCTGCAGCCATGCTGAGCGTACGAAGGAGAAATGTCTGCAGCAGTTTAGCGGCTTTCTAAACTGCTGCTTTTTCTAATACAGAGGGAGGCATCCTATGAAACAGACACTGGAAGATTTGAAAAACAGGCGGAGCGTGAAAGAATACACGGACGAACAGATTACAGACGAACAGCTGCAGGAGATTCTGGAAGCAGGAATGAATGCGCCTTCCGGCGGCAACCGCCAGCCAGCGGTTTTTATCGCAGTACAAAACAGGGAATGGATTAAGAAGCTCTGCCGTCTGAATGCCGAGATAGCCGGAGCGCCGGAAGGCTTTGATGTATTTTACGGAGCGCCCTGCGTCATTGTAGTTGCAGCCGACGCATCGTCTCCGGACGCGGTAAAAGACGGTTCTTTGTGCATTGGAAACATGCTGAACGCAGCTTACGCGCTGGGACTTGGCGCACGATGGATTAACCGGGCTGACGGAATGCTCGAAGACAGCCTTGGAAAAGAACTGCTAAAGGAAGCAGGATATGAGGGCAGTTACATAGGAATCGGCAATGTCATTGTAGGATATCCGAAAAACGGCTATCCGCAGCCGGTAGAGCACAAGAAAGATTATTACCGTATTATCCGCTAAAGAAAACAGCGTGCAGCCATTCCCCTCAAAAATTACCCTAAGGCAAAAGGAGGCAGACTGCTTTGTCTAAAAATGACGTATCTCACAAAACACAAAAATCCGCTCAGACCAAAAATCATATTACAGGCGCCTTTCTCGCACTGATGCAGTCTAAAAAGTGGGACAAAATATCAGTCATTGAAATATGCAGAAAAGCAGAGATTACAAGAGGAACCTTCTATCAGTATTTCGGGGACATTTATGACCTGATGGAGCAGTTAGAGCAGGTGCTCTTAGAAGACCTCCAGGCGGGATATGCGGCCTGCCTTCCGAAAAAACAGCTGATTTCGCCGGAACAGTTTCTGGAAAAATTCGACGATTCGCCGCCGCAGATTTTTACCGCCTGGTTTGAATTCTGCCAGAAGCATCAAAAAGCTATGCTGCCTCTTTTGGACCGCAAGTATGGGGATACTTATTTTGTGAAAAAGCTGAAGGGCGTTATTCGTAAGCATATCGAGGAGATGATGGATTGTGAGGGAACTGCAAAGGATGAACTGCGGGCTCATTTTTTGGAAGTGTTTGTGGAACTCCATCTGCTCTCGGTGCAGACGTGGCTGTCTTCGGATGAGGAGGAGGCTTTGAATGTGGATGATATTGTGAATCTGCTGAATACGATGCGGGTGGGGAGTATGTATCTGACGTGGAAGCGGAGTGGGGATATTTCGTGACATTTTAGGGGGGGGGGATTTCGGGTGGGATGCCGGGCGGGGAAATGTTTTCCTTCTTATGTTCCGCTTCCAAAAAGCAGGAAGTTCTAAGTTTTCTGCGGGGAGGCTGTGGCTGCGGACGGACCGGCGCCTGATGCCCTGGCGTTACTGGCGGCTGTAAGCAGTGGCACTGGCAGGCGCCTTTTGGGGCTTCGGAGTTTTAGCAGAATATATGCAGTGAGCCCCAAATCCTGGGTGCTGGGCAGAAAACTAAGAACTTCCAGCTTTTTTCCAGAGTCACATAAGAAGGAAA
>CANDJC010000115.1 GCA_947384955.1 uncultured Eubacterium sp.
CTGGCCTGCAGCCAGCAGCTACGGGTGCCGCTTCGGCTTCGCCGCCTGGTTTTTGCGGCAGAATGCTAAGGGATTCTAAACATTCCTCCAATGTCGCTGGAAGCCAGTGCATCTTCCCGTCACCCGGCTGGTTTTCTCAGGTTTTACATATAGAATCGCTGATGATTTTTTATATCGTAAGGCTGTAAAAAGCCATCTGAATACTTTCGTGCCGCTGCGGGATAGACTGTGTTTCTTCCTGTCATCCGGCTGGCTTTCTCGGGTTTTTCTTAAATATCGCCGTCATTCTGATGTTTCTTTATATTAGAAAGCTGCAAACCGCTAACCGAATGCTTTCGTGCCGCTGCGGGATAGACTGTGTTTCTTTCCGTCATCCGGCTGGCTTTCTCAGGGTTTTCTCAAAAATCGCCGTCATTCTGATGTTTCTTTATATTACACCAGTTTTCAAGTTTTTGATTTAAAACAAGATATAGACTAAATAAAAGATAGTATATACAAGATATAGTATTGCTTATTGCAAAAATATATCTAAATCTGAAAAGCTGTAAACTGGTATTTATATTAGAAAATTGCAAACCGCTAGCCGAATGCTTTCGTGCCGCCGCGGATTCTACGTTTCTTTATATTGAAAGGCTGTAAAAAGCCACCTGAAAGTTTTCGTGCCGTTACGGGAAGTCAGTGATTCTTTCCGTCATCCGGCCGGTCTTCTCAAATTTTACTTGAAAAAACTCTGTCACTCTGCTGAATCATTATATGGCTGGCCTCTATAAACTACCACCATAAAATAACTTACCGCACCCAAAATATCTCATGTAACACTTGCCAAAAAACAGCCGGGAGAGGGGATTTGCCCGGTCTTCCAGCGGCATTGGAAGAATGTTTAGAATCCCTTAGCATTCTGCCTCAAAAACCAGGCGGCGAAGCCGCAGCGGCACCCGTAGCTTATGGCTGTAAGCCAGGGCGGAGGGTCTGACCCATTGGTCACTGGGTGCCGCGTCCGTCCGGGGCCACAGCGTAAACGCAGAATGCTTAGGGATTCTTAACATTCTGGAGCAGCCGCTGGAAGACCGGGCAAATCCCCTCTCCCGGCGTCCGAGCAGCCACATCTCCCCCTCCCCCTAGTCCATCCTTTCACAAACCATCTGAAAACTCCAGCTCACCCTGACACATGCACCGCACAGTCTTTTCCAAAAAAAGCAATTCCATACCGTATCACCTTCTCATATCCGTCATCATGCAGCTCCTTCGCATAACCCTTATCCGCAATCTGCCGTAATGCCTCATCCGCCTTTTTCTCAAGCCCGCTGTACTCTTTTGCGATTTTAAATTCGAGCACATACGCGGCTTTGCTCCTGGACACCGACCTGATAAATAAATCACTGCGCCCGCTGCCTCCCTCACGGTTTGATTTGGTAACATATCCCTGCATGCCGGAAAAAATACCAGCCAGAAATCCGTGATAATAACTCTCATAAGCATCGTTAAAGCTGATGGTTTCTAAAAGCATGTCCGCAATCTGTGCTTTTACCGTCTGCACGTCCTGATGAATGAGCGCTTCAAATAAAACCGTGCGGTCTTTTTCTTTTACCTTTTCCGCGAACCAGTCAAGCACTTTTGTACGGAATATATATTTTACCTCCCTGTTTGGGATTGACAGAGTCATATACAAATCGTCCTGGACACTCCTGCGCTCGCTGACCTTTCGAAAATAGCCCGTAAAAAACATAACATTCCATAAATGTTCCATAGACTGATTGATTTCATCATAAGTAATATCCTCATGTACACGCTTTTCAATGAATTTTCCTTCAATTAAAGACTCGATTTCCTGCCTCGTATCATCTCCTGCTCGTTCAATCAGCTTTCGTACAATGCTGTTTGCGCTTGTATTTGCCCAGTATGCACGCGGATATGCCTCTTCATCCTCTGTCAGCTCTTTGACATAGCAGATGACACTCCAGGGATTGTATACATTTTCTTTGCCAAACAGATATCCATTGTACCATTCCTTTATCTGTGCATATTTATGGCCCAGATGAAAGTCTTCGCATATTTTTCGTACTTCTTTCTCTGTAAATCCAAAGAATTCATCATAACTGCTGCTTAACACAGACAGGATTTCCAGATTATTCATTCCTGTAAAAATACTTTCCTTCGCAATTCTAAGGCAGCCTGTAACAACCGCAAATTCCAGGCTGCTGTTTGTCTTTAGTGCCGATTCAAAAAGAGTGCGCACAAAGCCTGCCATTTCCGCATAATATCCCTGCGTATAAGCATTTTCCAAAGGCACGTCATATTCATCGATTAGAATAATTGTTTTCCTTCCATAATAAAGCTCCAGGCATTTTGACAAAAATTCCAGAGCATCGCAATAAGCGTCACGGTCAGCATGTTCTGTCATGATTTTCAGATAACGCTCCTTATAAACTGCCAGTGCGTCATCTTCCAGAATATAACGGTGTCTGTCAAACTCATTTGCAATCTGCCTTGCCAGAAGACGGTAAGAGCTTTCAAAATCCGGCTGCTTTGCTGCTTTTAAAGACAGACTGATAACCGGATCCCATATGCGATAAATAGTCCTCTCCAGCCTGCATAATGTTCAGTCCTTCAAACAGGCATCTGCTACCCTTTTTCTCTGCGCCTTTTTTCTCTTTATTTTCAAAAAAACACTGCACCATGCTCAGATTCAGTGTCTTTCCGAATCTTCTTGGACGGGTAAACAGTCTGACAGAGCCTTTTTTATCCAGCAGTTCTTTGATGAACAGTGTCTTATCCACAAAATAGTATCCTCTTGTAATCACCATTTCAAACAGGTCAACACCTACGGGCAGCGGTTTTCGATTCATGCAAAAGCTCCTTTCTGATTTTCCGGCAGCTAAACTTCCCAGTACCATTTTATACGGCTGTCATACCTGCATTATAAGCAATTACTGCTGCACCGTCAATGCTGCGAAACAATTACTGCTGCCGCATCAATTACTATGAGCGGCCTGGCCCGGAATATTAACGAAACCAGTAATCCAGCACCGCACGCTCCTTTTCCACTACATACCCGCTGCCTCCCCGGCCTTTGACATCTTCCGTCATGCTGACAATTAAAATCGGATTTTTCTCAGACTGCTCTGCTGTTAATACAGCCATCCATCCCAGTTCCGTGCCAAGACTGTCATCCTTAGACGCCTTGATTTCCGCCGTCCCGGTCTTTCCTGCCAGCAGGATGTCGTCTCTGTGCAGGCCGTAAGCGGTTCCGTGAGGGTCGTTTACCACTTTTTTCATGCCTTCCAGCACCCGCTTTGCACTGTCTTCCTTAAATGCCTGGTTTATCCAGACCTCAGCCTCCGCATCCTTCTGATAAACGAGATAAGGCCTGAGCATATTCCCGCCGTTGCAAAACGCTGTATAGATGCCTGCCAGATGCAGCGGGTTTACCAGTATCTGCCCCTGGCCGTAGCCGCTGTCTGCTAACTGGATTTCTGTTTCGATATGTTCGGTATTTGAATACTGCGCCTTCGCCATCGCTATCTCAAAGGGCATCTGTCTGCCAAATCCAAGCTTTTGCAGGCTCTCTTCCAGTTTATCTGCTCCTATTTTTAAAGCTGCTTTGGCAAAATACACATTATCCGAGCAGACAAGTGCCTGTTCCATTACCGCAGGTTCTGCCGCATGCAGCGTCGTTACAAAGTATCCGCCCCAGGAAGCGCTCTTCTGCCAGCTTAATCCCTCGTATCCGAAATCCTCGTCCGGGTTCAGAATGCCCTCCGACAGCCCGGCCGCTGCAATCACCGGTTTAAAAGAAGAACCCGGACACCATTTCTGGCGGAAACGGTTATATAACGGCTTGTTTTCATCCTCATTCAGCAGATTCCACTGTTCCTGGGACATGCCCATAATAAAATCGTTGCTGTCAAAAGATGGCGTGCTGACAAGCGCAAGCACTTCCCCTGTATACGGATTCAGCGCCACGGAGCAGCTTTTATCCTCCTGAAACTGCTCATACAGCTGACTTTGAAGGCCTGCATCAATGGTCAGCCTGATATCCTGCCCGTGCTGTACGTCTGTACGCAGGAGCTCCTCTTTTTCTGCCCCGTCCTTATCCGTAATATAAATCCTGCAGCCATTTTTCCCTTTCAGTTCTTTTTCAAACAGTCCCTCCATTCCGCTCCTTCCAATGACACTGTTTGCCGTATACCCTTCGTTCGCATGTTCCTCCAAATCTTCCGCCGTCACATTCTGAATATACCCGGTCAGATGAGAAGCTGCCTGCCCGAGCGGATATTCCCGCACCTTTACCTCGGTTATCATCACGCCCGGTATCGCCAGCAGCTGTTTTTGACGCGCCTCTTCCTTCAGCGCCTGTTCGTCCGGTTCCTCTTTCATCAGCTCAATTTCTTTCACAGCCGGAATATTTTTTATAGGAACAAATGAGTCTTCCTTCACCCACTGTGCCTCCAGCTTTTTTTCAATGGACAATACATCCGTTTCTAAAAGCCTGGCAGTCTCTTTGATATTCTGCTCTGCATGCTCCAGTTTTCCAGGCACAATCCCCACACAGGCCGCGGTTCCCCATCCTGCAAGCACCAGCCCGCTGCGGTCTAAAATATCCCCTCTTTCCGCCTCAATCACAGACACCCTGACCTTATCCGAACTGCGCAGCCCTGGAAAAATCAAAGAGTCATCCCAGATAAGCCTGTATCCGTCTTCCCTTTCCATAAACCATGCCTCATTTTCAAAAGAAAGCGCTCCTGCAGCCGTATCAAACGACATCTTAAACTGCACGGTCTGATGTTCTTTATCATAGCCTGTGATTTCCACATCCATATTCTGCATTTCAATTCCTTCATAAATAGATGAACTGCGTTTCACAAATTCTTCCTCCGTCAGATTCCCTGACGCTTCCAAATCCAGCATTTCATACATTTTCTCGTACTCTTTCTCAGACAGATGCTTCATATAATCCTGCAGCAAATCGCCGGGCTGGCGGTGTCCTTTTTCTTTCAAAACAGGACTGTCTTTGGAAAAATGCATTCTAAAAAATATGACTGCACCCAGTAAAACCACAGCAGTGAAAATGACAGATACCAGCAGTAAGACATTCTTTTTTCTTCTGATTTTCCTTCTCGTTTTCATATCAGCCTCCATTTTATTACATATGTAAGATTTCGTGGCGCGCGTAGTTTTATGCAGTTACGCGTAACCTTTTTATAGCAAAGTACAGCCGAATACCGTTGATACGAAAAATATGGCACTTTCAACGTAGAATTTTGCTGCATATAAATCTTACACTAGTAAGATTTCTGTGTCAAGTATTTCATCACAGTGCAGTCAGCTCAGCAGCGGTTTCATTTTGGGCCGCCTGGTGATGCAATGTCATTAACTTAAGCTCTCTATCAGCCAAATTATGACAGTATTATCCGCATAAATAGCGGGTTTACCAGCTTGTGAAACTTGGAATGGCGACTTAAGTTATGACATTGCCGGTGATGAATAACCGGCAGTTATGAGTTATTTCTTTCCTCTCGAACAGCAGTGCCAGATTATGAGCCCCGGCAGTTTCAACTATATGAAAAAAGGTGTGTGACGACAATCCACACACCTTTTTCTGCTATTTCATCCGCCCGGCTTCTATTCCACCAGCTCCAAAAGCTTCCCTGCCTCATCCGCCATATGCGTAGAAACTTCTTTGCTGTTCTGGGAAATCTGGACATTTTTCTCCACTACATTTGCAATAACATCCAGTCCCTGCGCTGCCTGTGTTACAGATTCCACATTCTGCTTCACCATATTGGTAATCTCATTGACACAGCGGCTGGCCTCTTCGATTTCTTCCACAACAGCCCCAAACTCTTCTGTTGTTTTTTCCGTAATCAGCCGCCCTTCTTCTACAGCGTTTATCGAATTTGTAATCAGCTCGCTTGTCTGCTTTGCTGCATGGGCGCTTCTTGCTGCAAGTGCGCCTACCTGGGTTGCAACTACCGCAAAGCCTTTTCCTGATTCCCCGACTCTGGCTGCCTCAATCGATGCATTCAGAGAAAGCATATTCGTCTGCTGTGCAATGGAATTAATTTCTCCGATAATTTCCCCAATCTGAGCCGACATCGAACTGATTTTTTCAATTGCTTCTTCTAATGTTTCCAGCTGCAGGCCGGTAGATATGATTTTCTGAGCTGCCGACATAGCTGCTGCCGATGCGTTTTCGGAAGCGCCTGCGCTTGTATTCAGTTCTTCTACCAGATGGTCCATTACCTGCTCTAAATTCTTTACCGCCTGTTCCTGTTCATTTGTGCCGTTATGAATTGCATCTGCGGTAGACAGAGTTTCCTGGGACACCCCGTCCAGATTCGAACAGACCTTTTTAATATTTTCAATTAAGTTCAGATTATTTGCCATATCCGCTTCCTGCCTGGAAATCAGTTCTTTATTTTTCTCCATTCCCTGGCAGATGGATTCGACCATTTTATTGACACTGCCGCTCAGCATAGAAAATTCCGGCGTACTGTGCTCGTCTACCGTAATCGCAAAATCACCTTCTGAAATCCGCTTTACCGAAGTTGTGATATTCTGTATGCCGCTGACAATTTTTCTGTCTAACAGTCTGTTAATAAAATACAAAAGCACGCTGAATATCAGAAAAATACTAAAAGCCATTACCAGTGTCTGGCTGACCGGCTCCGAATAATATTCTGTCACCGGAACAAACGTACCGATATACATTCCGTTATACTCCTCGGAAACATATTTTCCTCTGATTCCCTGAATTTTTACGGTACCCTGTCCGGCCTTTTGCGGAATACCGGCTTCCTGGGCGGAGGTTCCTATGATATCTGCATCATGATGTGCCAGAATTTCGCCTGTAGAAGCATCTGTCGCATATACATATCCGTTCTTTCCGAATTCAATGCCGTTTAATACAACATTAATCTGCGTTCCTGCCAGCATGTGCTCTAATACTTCCGGGCGGATACCGACCTGCACCAGGCCTGGCCCGTCTTTTCTGGCTACGCCGATATACTGCATTAAAATCCCTTCCGCAGCATTTTCAGTCGGTTCCTGCACAATCTCAATAGACGGGTCTTTCGCAATCGGCATAAATGCCGCTGACTGCTCACCGCTGTTCATATCAAATCCTATGTATGCATCAATGGTGCTATGGGTAATGATGCCATTTTCATCAATTACATGAAGTTCATCTACCATAAGCCGTTCTTTTACTTCTTCCATTTTCGCCCGATTTTCCAAAATATCCGGGTCCGCAGCAAGCATGTCTGCAAAAGCGTGGGTCTTAGCAAGATTATCCTGTCCCACGGTATCTGTCAGTTCCTTAATGTTCTCATCATTCTGCGCCAGCCGTTCTTTTACGGATGCAAGACTCTCATAGCTGTCTGACGTACTGTTCTTTTGTGAAACGATAATCTGTACAGCTGCCACGACACCAATATTAATAATCAGAGCGACTGCCATGCAGATACAAAGACTTCTGGTAAAAATTTTCTTCATAGTATTTTCCCCTCAACATTTTTTTATGTAAAAATTTCATACAATATGAAAATTATAACATTATCTTTCCAAGTTATCAATGCATAATTCTGCTCAAAATCATCTGATTATTTCAGTGCAGGCAATTTCGCCTATTGACCGCTGCCTGCAAGTCCGCTAAAATAAGTCTGAGAAATCTATCATTAAATTATTATAGAAAAGAAAGGAATGCATGCAATGATTCGAATTGGTATATTAGGTTATGGAAATCTTGGACGCGGTGTTGAATGCGCTGTAAAACAAAATGAAGATATGAATCTGACGGCCGTATTTACGCGCAGAGAGCCTTCCAGCGTGCAGATTCTTACAAAAGACGCACCTGTTTATTCCATCAGCGAACTGTTAAATCACCAGAATGATATCGACGTGCTGATTATCTGCGGCGGCAGCGCCACAGACCTTCCGGTACAGACTCCTGAATATGTGAAATATTTTAATGTCATCGACAGTTTTGACACACATGCAAAAATACCGGAGCATTTTGCGAATGTGGACAAGGCCGCCAGAGAATCCGGAAAGACCGCCATTATTTCCGCCGGCTGGGACCCGGGCATGTTTTCTCTAAGCCGCGTTTACGCAGACGCGATACTGCCGTCTGGAAAAACCTATACCTTCTGGGGCAGAGGCGTCAGCCAGGGGCATTCCGACGCTGTCCGGAGAATTGAAGGCGTTGCCGATGCAAGGCAGTATACCATCCCGGTTCCTTCCTCCCTGGAAATGGTGCGAAACGGAGAAACACCAAATCTTAGCACCCGCGAAAAGCATACCAGAGAATGCTTTGTCGCAGCAAAACCGGGCGCTGACCTGAAACGGATTGAAAAAGAAATTAAAGAAATGCCGAATTATTTTGCAGATTATGATACTACGGTGCATTTTGTCTCCCAGGAAGAACTTAACCAAAACCACAGTAAAATTTCACACGGAGGTTTTGTAATCTGCAGCGGCAGGACCGGCTGGCAGGAAGAAAACCAGCATGTTATCGAATACAGCCTGAAACTGGATTCGAATCCGGAATTTACCGCGTCAGTCCTTGCAGCCTGTGCCAGAGCGGCTTACCGACTGAATCAGGAAGGAAGCACCGGATGCAAAACATTGCTGGATATTCCACCGGCTTATCTTAGCAGAAAAAGCGGCGGGGAACTGCGCGAAAGCATGCTGTAAAACAAAAAGGAGCGGTTTTGGCAATGAACCATGCAGACAGAAACAGCGCCGGATTATCGTGGGACGGACGGCCTTATTATTCACTGAATGCCTGGCTGAAACAGCAGTTTGGCACAAAAGTATATAAACTGGCTCTGGATGCAGGCATGAGCTGCCCGAACCGTGACGGCACCATCGGTTATGGCGGATGCATTTTCTGCAGCCAGGGCGGCTCCGGTGATTTTGCAGCCAGCTCCCGCCCGGATGCAGCTGCCAGCCAGATTGCGGCCGCAAAGCTGCTGGTCGCAGAAAAAATCCCGGATGAAGGGCCATTTATTGCTTATTTTCAGTCTTTTACAAACACTTATGCTCCTGTTTCCCGATTAGAAGCATTATTTACAGAGGCTCTTATGCAGCCCGAAATCGCGGCGCTTTCCATCGCTACCAGACCGGACTGCCTGGAGCCTGAAAAAATACAGCTGCTAAGCCGTTTGAATACGGTAAAGCCTGTCTGGACAGAACTTGGTCTTCAGACCATCCATCCGCAGACTGCTGCATTTATCCGGCGGGGATATCCTCTTTCCTGCTTTGAAAATACGGCAAAACGTCTCAAAGAAGCCGGGCTTGCTGTTATTGTGCATCTTATTTTAGGCCTTCCCGGAGAATCAAAAGAACAGATGCTGCAGTCTGTGGATTATCTTGCCCGTTTTACCCCGGCCATTGATGGGATAAAGCTGCAGCTTCTTCATGTTTTAAAAGGAACCGATTTAGCCAGACTGTATGAAGAACATCCATTTGCACTCTTTACAATGGACGAATATGCCGATTTTGTAATTACCTGCCTGGAACATCTGCCGCCTTCTATGGTCATTCACCGTCTGACTGGCGACGGGCCGAAAAAGCTCTTAATCGCTCCTGCATGGAGCGCAGATAAAAAACGGGTGCTAAATACCATTACACGCCGCCTGAAAGAACGCGGCACCTGGCAGGGAAGGCTGTTTTCATAGCTTCCCTTGTTTTAGCCTGTTTATATCTGCGCAGACTGATTCCTGTCAAACTCTTCGAGCACTTTCCTGGCGCTGGAATAGTCAAAACCTGTTTCAGCCACAATATCTTCAAGAATGACATCATTGCTGTACAAATGGCGGCGCCCGCTTTTAATAATTCCTTCTGCAAGCCCTTCTTTTCTTCCGTCTTCAATTAATTCATCAAATGCCGTTCTCATGTCTATTTTCCCATCCTCTCTGTAATACTTCTCTGCCTTTATCAGTTTCTGAATGCCTGCATACTGAATCATGACATCCAGTGCATCCTCTTCCAGCTGCTGATAATGCATATCTTCTTTCATCAGCTTCCTCAGTGCGTGCTTGTCTTTCGAAAAACGGATAAAATCAAGCACCTGGCGTACATCTGTGTGAAACATGGATGTATCCTTCAGGTTTCGCACTCTCACCAGATGAATCTGATAATTCTGTACCATTATGCGCAAAGCCTCCGGCAGACCTTCTAACTGCGTCATCTCCTGCAGTGTCTTTGGGCCGTCCCACTCCTCTTCCCCGCAGTACAGTGTAATTGTGACTGCCGGCATTAACCGGCTGTCCCTGCGAAAATGATACAAACGTTCACTGCTGTTTAATTCTTTTACTGTTTTTGTCTCTTTTCTGACCTGCCTTCGAATTTCAGCAGCCTGTTTTTCATATTCGGCCACAGTATAATACATATCCCGCAGCGGCATCGCATAATCTATGACTTCCTCACACTCGATTCCTATCAGAATCTCATGTTTTCCGAAACGTACTTTCCTGAACGTATCGCGTATTTTCAGGTTTCCCATCTTCTTTCTGCCAGGCTCGCGAATATAGCCGGCCTGCGTATCTAATTCTTCTACATCGCAGACCCTGACTGCGCTGCCGCCTGCAAATATCAGCCCGTTTACAAGGTCCGCAAAACGCTCCCTGTCAGAAAGATATGCTTTCCATGCAGTGTCATTTTTCATTGCCTTTCCTCCTTATCCTGCAAGGGCCTCCTTTGAAAACCCCTGCCAGTATTTTATTTTCAAGCATGGATTTTCTGTAATGCTGACTGCAGAATGCCGGGTATCGGCGGCTGCATAGAAGTGTCTTGCTGACGGGATTCATCCCTTACGGCATGCGGGCGCTTGGGCCTGCATAGAGAAAATATGCTTTGAGGGGATTATAGCACAGGTGCGGGGAGGATTCAAGACGCGGATTGCTAAAAAAGGGGGATTTTGGCCCCCTCTACTCTGTCTCCCGCAGCCTCTCCACAACGCTCTGCTTCACCGACTGCCCGTACAGCACTGCCGGAATCAGCCATCCTAACAGCATAAACACCGGAATCATAGCAAGTACCGGCTCAATAGTAAAGCGATGCTCAAAGAACCAGAACAGCGTTCCAAACAGGCTGCTTGTAAGCGGTTCTAACATGAGCGATAAAATAAGTGCCGCTGCCACGGAACTCAGCGCATAAAACATCCCTTCGTATATCAGCATCATCCGAAGCTGCCTGTTCGTCATTCCCACAGACTGAAGCACTGCAAATTCCCGTTTTCTGCTTAAAATGCCTGTCATAACCGCATTAAAGAAATTCAGGATTCCGACCAGTCCGATGATTGCACATAAAAGCCCGCCGACCAAAAGGAACATCCGTCTGTACTGTTCAAAATCTGCCCGTATTGTTGCCTTGCTTTCATACATAAGAGGCGACACATCGTCAGCGGTCAGCTGTGCCAGATAATTTTCTGCCTGCGCTTCTGCCGTTTCATCCGGCGTATCGAACAGATAAAACAATGGTGCCAGCTCCTGGCCGCTGTCTTCCTTCAGCTTTTCCGCCGGAAGGACTACAGACGTGCCTATCGTATAATAACGGTAGGACATTTTATACGGCACATCCACAATCGCACATACTGTATAATCTATCTCTCTGTCACCATCTATATACAGTTCTATATATTCTTCCGGTGTAGCTTCATCGCAGGGTTCACCCGTTCTCGAATCGATATAATATGCATTTTCAATATATTTCATTGTCAGCGTATCGCCGATTTCAGGATACTCGAATCCTTCATATACATTTCCGTAATCGTCTACCTCAGCCACAACTGCAATGGCCCGGCTGTCTTTTTCATACAATGGTTCCAGACTGCCTTCGATTACGTTTAGTTTTTCAATCAGGTTTTCATCCAAGCCTTCCATCAGGGCATCGCCAAGCACAAGTCCGTCTCTTTTTAATGCAGCACTGAGTACGGCATCCGCTATGGATTCTTCATTATATTGAAGATACTGGCTGCGCAGAGCCTCTTCTTTTATCCATGCGCTCGGCTGCACGCCGGAGAGCTTGTATGCACAGCCGGAGTACGAAGCATCTGTGTTCTTTCGAATATCCTGAACCGTTTCTTCTGAAATAAAATCCGCAGCATGTTCAAAACGGAAATAATCGGTGGTGCTGACTATAAAATCCGCGCAGGTGTTCGAAGAAACATACTTTTCCACATCAAATCCGCGTACAAACATAAACAGTTCGTTTAACAGCGTTACCGACAAAGACAGCGATATCACAACAAGAAACGTCTTGCTTTTATTCCGCCCGAGATTTGCAAACGCCATCTGATGCACTTTTGCTCCCCGATAGGCGCGGCTCTTTTTCTTTGTCTTCAGATTTTCTGTATATCTGACTGCCTCTGCCGGAGATACTTTTCCGGCAATCCTTCCCGGCCTGGCACTGGACAACAGAACGGTCAGCAGCGCAAATACTGCAGAAAACGCGAAAATAAGCGGTGATGTGCTGATTGTTATCGCGGACTCTCCCCATGACATGGATTTTAAAATAACCGGAGTTAATACAGAGCCTGTAAGATATCCGAGCAGCAGCCCCGCCGGGATGCCCGTCAGGCATAATAACAGCGCCTGCTGGCGGATGATTCGCCGAATCTGTCTGGGTGTCGTACCGATTGTCTTAAGCAGTCCGTAAAAACGAATGTCCCCTGTCACGGATATCTGGAAAATATTATAAATAATCAGATATCCGGTAAAAATTACTAATATCAGAAAAGCAGTCATTCCGATTACCGTTTCAGGGTCCATGCCCGCATGCATCTGGGAAGATGTGTATCCCCAGTTCACACCGATACGGACACTGTTTTCTTCCGTCCGGCTTTCCCATGTATATCCAAGGTCTGTATCCACCTGCTCCATCTGTCCGCGGATATCAATGCTGGATGGAAGCATGACATTTAAATCGATGCGGAACGGGTCCATGCCTGCCGCAATGCCTTTTTCTTCGATTTCCTTTTGATACTCCTGAGAGATATTGATATAATGCACCGGCATCAGCTGGTCATACTCCCAGTATCCTGTCAGTGTAAATGTCTCGCTTTCCTCAAAAGATTCCTGTTCCTTGTCTCCCACCAGATAAGTAAGCGGAATCTGCGCGCCGATTTCCGGCTCGATTCCAAGCAGGCTTAATGCAGCCGTATCCATGGAAATCTCTTTTCCCTTTTGCGGCATGCGCCCGGTTTCCGGCTCTGCATAGCTCCATTTGGTACAGTTTGCGTCCATATAGCTGATTTCAGCCGGTACTTTCGCAAACACGCCTTTCGAAATCGTACCAATTAAAGTTCTTGCCCCAATCTGCCTTACATTTTTATGCCCGGAAATCGCCGCAAGCTGCTCTAATGTCACATCCTTAAACGTACCGTGCATATATCCTCCAAGCTGGCGGAACTGATATGTTTCATAACTGGCATTCAGGGACATCACAATTGTAAACAGCGATGTAAACAGCAGTGTCGTCAGCACAATGGCAAATACTGCAATCAGATTCCTTTTCCGGGATGCCCACAATGATTTAAAGCTCAGCCGGCGGATGCATTTTTGATTTTTTACTTTCATCTCCAAACCTCCTAACGCTTTGAAACAATCCGGCCGTCTTCAATATGGATAATACGGTCCGCCATCTGTGCGATTTCTTCGTTATGCGTAATCATGACAACTGTCTGGACAAACTTCTGGCTCGTCACCTTCAAAAGCCCCAGTACATCCTGGCTCGTTTTGGAATCCAGGTTTCCAGTCGGCTCATCGGCTAAAATAATTGCCGGTGCGGCGGCCAGTGCGCGGGCAATCGCAACTCTCTGCTGCTGTCCGCCGGAAAGCTGTGCCGGCAGCGCATCCAGCCTTCCATCCAGCCCCAGAACCTGCACAATCTGCCTTACAAATCCTAAATCCGCTCTGCCGCCGTCTAATTCAATCGGCAGTACAATATTTTCATGAACAGTCAGCACCGGCACCAGATTGTATGCCTGGAAAACAAACCCTATCTTGCGGCGGCGGAAAATGGTCAGTGCTTCATCTTTCATAGATGAAATATCCTTGCCGTCTACTGTCACCCTGCCCGATGTCGGCCGGTCCAGCCCGCCCAGCATATGCAGCAGCGTTGATTTCCCGCTGCCGGATGTGCCGACAATCGCTACAAACTCGCCTTTTTCCAAACTGAGGGTGACTCCGTCTAACGCATGCACTGCGTTCTCACCGGAACCGTAAATCTTTTTCAGATTAGATGCCTGTAAAATTTCCATATTTTTGCCTCCTTATTAAATCTTTGTAACTCGTTGCTTTCTGGTGTGAGATGATTATCTCATAGAAATCTTTCCACAATCTTTCGAAAATGGAGAGAAATCTAACAGTTTTGAAAGAATTCTGCATAGGGGGGAATTGGGGGGGATTCTGGCTTCGCGGACGCCGGGAGAGGGGATTTGCACAGTCTTCCAGCGGCGGCTCCAGAATGTTAAGAAGTTCTAAGCATTCTGCATTTACGCTGTGGCACCGGACGGTCGCGGCACCTAGTTCGCCCTGGC
>CANDJC010000116.1 GCA_947384955.1 uncultured Eubacterium sp.
ACTTAGAACTTCTTACTTTTTGGAAGCGGAACATCAGAAGGAAAAAACTGCTCCGTCCGGCGTCCGTCCGCCAATCCCCATCCGCTATCCACACCCCAGCCCTTAAAAAACTCCTCCGGCATCCAATATAAAAAAATACAGCAGCCCAGACATTCACCCTGCCCCGGCTGCTGCATTATTTACCGCCAGCTACCTGTTCATTTCCAGATACGCCCTGTAATTTTTATAAATCTCCGTCCTCTTAAACCTCTGCTTTTTCAAAATCCAGAGCACCGCCGACACCACAAACAGCATCCCGACTGCAATACATCCTGCCCAAAGCCCCGTCACAATAGCGATATTCCTCTTCTTAATCACCGTATCCGGCCCAATCCCGTTCATACCGGCCGAATTTGCAATCGCAAACAGATTCTGATGGCATGCCTCTTTCATCGCCGTCACAACCACTGGGTCATTCTTATAATCCGGCAGCTGTTTTGTTACATACGGCAGCATTGCGTCAAATGTAGAAACACCGCCTGAAATTACGCCATCCACACCGTTTACATACGTCGTCAGTACATTGTCAGTAATAATCAGACCTTTTTTGCCCCATTCACCGCGAAGAATATTCGTCATAAGCCCTTTATTTCCGCCAGACCAGATAGCTCCCCAGCGTGTATAAGCGACCATCAGCCCCGCATCCGATTCCTCGACGGCTGCCTGGAATGCTTTGAGATAGATTTCCCTTGCCGCCTGTTCATTCAGCCATACGCCAAGCCCGATGCGGTCCTGTTCGCAGTCATTTAATGCAAAATGCTTCATTACAACAAAGATGCCGCGCTCTGACATTGCCTGTATTTCATATTTCGACATAATTCCGGAAAGGAAACCGTCTTCTGAGTAGTATTCAAAATTGCGGCCTCCGTACGGTGTCCTGTGAATATTGCTGCCAGGCCCGTAAAGACAGGCGATGTCTGCCGCAATGCAGTTATTTGCGATTACTCTGCCGATTTCATACATCAAATCCGTATTAAAAGTCGCCGCCATCACATCTTCCGATGTAAACGCTGTAGCGGTCAGCGCTGTCTTTCCTTCTTCATCCCCTGCTTTAAATAAGGATGCCGTAAGTCCCTGCGGTCCGTTTTCATCGCGGGTGCCCGGCGCCTGAACCGATTCTATCGGCATCGTCCAGTGGAAGGAATCCCCGATTAAGGATACCATATCGTCAAACGAAAGCTGGTCTAACAGCTGCTCCCATTTCGGGTCGTCGTAGGACGCGCCGATAAGCTCCACCAGCTTCAGCCCGTTATCTGCGTCTAAGACCGGCATTGGCACTTCTTCATAATCTGCGGCATCATACTGCACATCCTGCAGCTTCGCCGTTAATTCTTCTGTCAGCATAAGTTTTAAAGATTCTGTCGGAAATGTGCCGCTCCAGTCATTTCTTGACAGATATGTAATCTTTTTGCCGCCTAAATCTCCGCTCAGGTTAATATCCGAATCCGACAGCTGGTTTTTAATTGCCGTCCCGTTTGCAGAAACCGCATAGGTCTTTGTGTCCAGCTTTTTATTCTTCCATTTCCAGACAAGTTTTTTATTGCCTTTCGCATCCATGCGGCCGTCTGACTTTTTATACCCTTTGGCTGCCAGAATATTGTTTACGGCATTGTGCGCATCTGTCGCGGCTGTAAAATAGTAATCTCCCGCATCCAGAATATAAGTCCCCGCGCCGTATGCGTCATAAGATGCCAGCTCCCTGCGGTCAACTGTCATTTGCAGCGTTTCGGATTCTCCAGGCTCAAGAACTCCCGTTTTGCCAAATCCGCAGAGAGAAACTGCCGCTTTTTCCACGCCGTTTTTGATATCATAAGACGTATACGGAGACTGCACGTATATCTGCACGGTTTTCTTTCCGGCATAGACATCTCCCGTATTTTTAACCGTAACGGATAATTCAAACTGGTCTGTTTCTTTATTATATTTCGCAGTCAGATTTTTAAACGCAAAATCCGTATAGCTCTTTCCATAGCCAAACGGAAATGCTACATCATCCTGATAGCTGTAATCTCCCGCATTTCCCTTCCCCATAACAAAATCTTCGTAGCGGGTTTCGTAATATTTATAGCCGACATAAATGCCTTCCTGATAAATCATATAGGTGCTTGCATTTTCCGGTATCACGCCCTCTTTGTATCCTTCATATGTAACCGGGGCAAAATTTGCCATGGCCGGGGATGAATAATTGTTATAGCAGTATGTATCCACAAGGCTTCCCGACGGATTTACCTTTCCTGCCAGAATATCTCCCACAGCGTCAATGCCTGTAATTCCGACATCCCCAATCCACAGGCACGCGTCGATTCCGTAAGGATTCTCTTTTAGAAAATCCACCTGGAGCGCATTTGCGGAATTAATCAGCACTATGATTTTTTTCACAGAGCCGCCGGACTTCATAGAAGCTACGTTTTCTAACAGCTGCGTTTCATTTTCATCCAGTGCCAGATAATTCACATCCCTGTGAGCCAGGTCTGCGCCCTCGCCGCCTACACGCGAAAAGACCACGATAGCAGCGTCTCCGTACGAAATTACAGAATCCTTTACTTCATCTGTATACAGCTCCCAGGGGCATTCCGAAACAGCCGCAGACTCTGTGGCAATCATGCCGCCGGTCTGGCGTTTGTATTCCGCCGCCTCTTCCAGGTAAAAATCCCACAGTGTTTTATTCACTTCAAACCCGGCTATTTCCAGCGAGCCTTTTAAGGTATCTGCTGTGGAAGCATCAATATTCCCGGAACCGGTGCCTCCGTAAACAAGGTCCACAGACGAATTTGAAAAACAGCTTACTTTCGCTCCTTCATCCAGCGGAAGCGCCCCGTTTTCGTTCATCAAAAGCGCAGCCCCCTCCGCTTCCACCTGTCTGCAGAGTTCATCTCCGTAATGAACCATCTCTTCTTTGGAATCAAAATCCATATCGTAATAAATGGCATTCTCATCCCTGTTTTTGATATTGTTAAAAGTCCCTCCCACAAAAATAGATATCGAATTATCAAATATACTGCAGAATACTGCTGCCACAATCAGTACCGCCGTGACCGGCGCAGTCAGTATTGTCAGGACCTTCCATGGGCCGACTGCTTTTCTGCGGGCCCTTTTGTATTCTTTTTTCCGTGCTTTCATCTGAATCTTATCTGCATCCATAAAAAACCCCTCTCCTCTGTTACATCACCCATTCATTTTTGCCAGTGTCCTTTAAAATACACTCTGATACCCCTTCCCCATTTACAGCATTTTCCTGCTGCATGTTCTTTTCTCCATCCGTAAACTGTCAGTCTTTCTCCGTTTTATACACCTCCTTTTTATTTTAAACAAAACAGGAGCAGATTTTAATGATTATCTATACACAATCTACAAAATCCGCTCCTGTTTTACAAGCCTCATTACCTAAGTGGTCGTTTTTACGTCCCAAGTGGTCATTTCCTGTCCGGCTGCTGTATCCTGTTCTCCTTTGGGAATCGGAATCAGCATCAGCAGCGAAAAACAGGTGCCGTCTTCTTTAATGGTAAAAAACCCGTTATACTTTTTTAACATATACTTGATACTTTTCAGCCCAAATCCATGTACACGCCGGCTCCCCTTTGTCGTAACCGGCAGGTCGTCTTCATAATCCAGCTTCCCTTCCATCGGATTTGTAATCTCCATAGCCAGAAACTGCTGCTGGCGGTAAATCAGCACGTCTATCTGCCGCCTTTCTTTGTCCGGAAACTTCTCTACCTCCTCAGCCGCATTATCCAGGGCATTTCCAAGTATCGAATACAAATCCACCATATTGATAAAATCCATCTGCCTGCCGTCTGCCATGCAGGAAAGCGTAATTCCATGATCCTTGCAGTACAGGCTTTTTTCCGTCAGAATCGTATCCAGCGGCGCGCATCCGGTCTTCATAATGGCCTCATAAGTCTGAATCCGCCCCTCCATTTCTTCCAGATACTGCTCTAAATCCTCTTTGCCGGCATTGCGTATCGCCTGTACCTGATGTTTTAAATCATGCACATTCTGGCTGATTAACGCTATATTTTCTTTTGAGAGCTGGTACTGCTCCTTTTCCTTCTTCCATAAAAGGCCCATGATTTCCAGCTCTTTGCGCAGCTCGCTTTTTACAAACATTTCATTTTGCAGATAAAGCACCACGCAGAGCAGAATCTGCGTAATATAGACAATCAGCCACCGCTGGTTTCGAAAGCTGGCCTCCATATTTCCAGGAACAAAGACCATGGTCTGAAAAATAAAAAAAGTAACCAGCGCCAGAACCAGCTGCCTTGGACCGATTTTCTTTTGCCCGAAATCTGTAACAATTCTGCCAATGGAAAGCCCGACCGTCAAAAGCCCGGCCGTAAAGATGACCATATCGGATAGCAGCAGCAGATACTCCCTGCCCGTCCAGAAATCCATTCCCAGATAGCGGCTGATAATGCATGCTTCATATAACAGCTGCCACGTACAAAACGCCCAGACCGCATAATACACCGCCGCCTGCAGCGTCACCTTTTTTCCTATGCATAACAGATGCACCAGAAATAAAAATGCCAGCGTCCTCGAAATCAGTTCCGGCCACAGCGTATTATAAACGGAAATATGATTAATCACTGCACAGAAAAGCAGAAAATACACGATATTAAGCAAAATCTTCTTTTTGTTTTTCGGATTTCTTTCTATCAGCCGCGCATACAAAATCCCGCACCCTAACAAAGAAATTTCAAATAACCATCCCGATGCTGTATCCATCAGCGGAATCCTCCCATATATTCAGCCAGCGCCTTTAAAAACGGTGTCCGGTTCCTTCTGCTGATTTCCAGCTCATAACCGCCCACCACCACCGTATTCTTTTTCACCTCCGTTACATGTTTTAAATTTACCATATACCAGTGGTTGCACTTAACAAACGAATATGCCGACAGCATCTGCTCCGCGCTCTGCAGCGTTCCGCGCACCTCAATCGTGCCTTCTTTCGTATGATAATGCAGAATCCGGTTCTGTACTTCCACATAATAAATCGAAGCAGCCTCCAGCCGTTTTACCCCGTCCGGAAGCGTCAGCATAATCTGGCCTGAGTCCCGTGCCCTGCTTCGTTTCAAAGCTCTTGTAAGGCGCATGGAAAATTTACTGTAGTTCACAGGCTTCATCACATAATCCAGCGCGCCGACCTCATAGCCCCGTATGGCGTAGCTGGCGATATTCGTAATAAAAACCAGCACCACATCCTGGTCCGTCTGTCGGATTTTGTCCGCTGCATCCATGCCGTTCATGCCAGGCATATCGATATCCATCAGTATCATGTCATAAACCGGCTGGTACTGTTCCAGTATCTGCGCTCCGTCTTCAAAAACCGTCACCTTAAAACAGACCCCGTTTTCTTCCTGATACTGTTTCAAAAATGCCTGTATCTGTCTGGAACATTCTATTTCATCTTCTACCACAGCTATATGATACATGAAAGTCCCTCCTCCTGTTATCATGCATAACCGGCATCCTGCCTGTATTTTCCTGTCTGTTCTGCCTGGTTCTCATCCCGTCCTGTAGTTTGTACTGCATTTACCCGGATTTTCCCGTTCATATCCTATGCATCCAGGGACTGCTTTCTTTTTATCCTGTGTATCTGAGGTTTTAATGTCATCTCCGACAAAACCGCTCCTTCTCTCTGGCTTAAAATAAATTCCACCGCCGCTGCAATTTCCTCCGGCATCAGATACGACTCCGGCTCGTCCCCTTCATGAAAATCCGCGTTCCGGTAAAGATTTGTCTTCGTCATATCCGGATATACCGTCACTGTTTTTACTCCGTATCTGCGCGCTTCATCAAAAAGACTCGCCGAAAAACTGGCAAGCCCCGCCTTCGTCGCTCCGTATGCACATCCGTGCGGATTGGACTGCTTCGCTGTCACCGATGCGATATTGATAATATACCCCTTATTTTTCTTTAATTCCCGTAACAGCTGCTGCGTCAGAATCATCGGCACTTCCAGGTTTGTCCGTACCATTTCCTGAATTTTTTTCGGATTCAGTTCTTCATGAAGGCCGTAATACCCTGCTCCTGCATTATTCACAAGCACCGTCACCCTGCCTGCGGCTGCCGCCTGCTTTACCATGCCGCACAGCCTGTCCGTATCCAGAAGGTCACAGACAGCCGCATGAAAGCCTTCCTTTTCCCAAAGCGGATTCTGCCCAAAATCACGCCCGAATCCAAACACTTCATATCCCATTGCCCCGAGTTTTCTGCTGATTTCCAGCCCTATGCCGGAAGATGCCCCTGTGACAACTGCAGCTGCCTTTTTATTGTTATCCTGATTCATTCCTGCTCTCCTGTTTCTGCTATTCCAGACACCGTATCCCGTTTCCTAAATTTCCATACAGATATGATTTCCTCACAAATAGTTTTCCGCATATTATTTCCACATAAATATTTTCTCCCGCGGCATATATTCTTCCAGCATTTTTACCAGATACTGCTCCATTTGTTCCCGCAATGCTTCCGGATACTGATAAAATCCCTGCTCCAGCTGATACGGAAACCAGACGGCGGCACAGTCCGGCTGCTGCTTTCTCATTTTCTTCAGATAATCCTGTGAAATGCGAAACGTCCCGACACTCACATCCTCCAGTTTCTCCATTTCGATACTCTGAAACACTTCGTGCAGCATCCTTTCATAATATTTCTGCCATCCGTTCAGATAAATTACCGGGTCAAAGCAGAGGCGGACAGGAAATCCATCCTGTACAGCCCGGGACGCACACTGAATCCGTTCTGATAAAGACGGAGTACCATGCTCAAACCTTCTGATTACCTCCTGCGGGGAAAGCGTAAACGCATAAATGACATTCGAAAGCGGCTTTCGTTCCTGAAAAAACTGCCCGGCCGCACACTTCGTCCGTATTTCGATTTTTAACCTGCCGCTGTGCTGTTCTGCAAACCGGCACCATGCCCCCGCATACCCTGTAATCCGCTCAAGCGCTAACAGGTCTGTATCATAAGATACGCACAGATACAGCGGATGCTCCGACAAAAGCCGTTCCGCTTCGTTCCATATGTCCTCGATATTTACAAAAATAACCACATTCGCTGAGGGATACATTCCTTTTAAATAGCAGTATTCGCAGTCATAAATACAGTTCATGACACACGATGTATAATAAAAATGCTCGTTTCCAAAACTCTGACACACTGGAGAACCACGGTAAATCAGCGTCCCATCCCGGTCCTTTGCCGCCAGAATCAGTTTCTGAGAACGGTGCTGCAGCAGACAATTCTGCCTGCTTCTGCAGAACACTTCTTTATAATGCCCGATTTCAATCACCCCCGCAGACGGAAATTTCTGCAGAATCTCCTTCGTCCCCGGATGATTCCAGACTGCTTTCTCCACATAAATATGCGAAAAAAACGGATTAAAGCAGTCTTTGTTTAAGTATTTCAAAACATCGTTTCCCTTCTCTTTTATCTTTACACGGAAGCCTGTGCTCCCGATACATCCCTTCAATTACTTCTTCTGCTCCCGTCAAAACTGCATACCGAAGATACTGTCTCAGCATATGTTCCATTGTTTTCGAGCAATGCATATCCGCACCCAGCTTCCTGCACCATTCCTCCACAGCCTCATCCCATTCTCTTCTGGCCGAGTCTTCATAAAAACTGCCTCGTCCGGCTCCTTTGAGCTGTTCCAAAAATAAAACAATCCCGTCTTTGTACGGCTCCATACACTGCCTGACATCCTCCGCTGAAAGCTTCCGCCCTTCTCCGTGGTCCGATATTATTTTCAAAAACATCATCTGATGAGGCGCAAAAAAATACGCTCCCGCCTGATATACTGCTGCCGCCTCCATATCATACAAATCCGCCTGCAGCATCCCATTCTGATTTCTCCTCTCTGACATCTCCTGCTCTCCAGAGTGTCTCCGCACTGTTTCCCCGCTCAGTTCCCGCTCTCCGGCCTTCCACATCGTCATCCCTGTTAAAATGCCTGCTTCCTGAAAACAATGCCTGTACAGCATATCCGGATAAAAAGTTTTTCCTGTCGCCCGTTCAGTCAGTTTATTAGCAAGAAAAACCCCTTCCTTCCCAGAACTTCCCCCGCAAATCCCTATATTCAGCAAAAAATCACTCTGCCCGGGCCTGTCCTTCGTACAGACACTGCCAACCGCAGCCGCAGCACACACCTCCCCCGCCCCGCTTACCGTAAGGAGAACCTCAGCTTCTTTATTATAGAACTGCTGAAAACAGTTACTTTCTATCCTCTTTTTTAAATGATACTGCTCAATAAACATCTGCGCTTCACAGTACAAAGCAGTAAAAATATAAATCATCCGCGCATTTCACTTCATTTCCTTTTGAATTTCCTGATTCTGATTTTATCCTGATATTTCCAGACACCTTGACGCATGTACAAAAGAAATAGTCATAATCCAGATTTCATATAATATAGCAACCTATTCGAATAACTGTAAATCCAGCTAATTTGAATTTATCGGAAACCAGCTGGACGGAGCAGTTTTTTCCTTCGGATGAGACTCTGGAAAAAAGTTAGAAGTTCTTAGTTTTCTGCCCAATACCCAGGATTTGGGGGCTCACAGCATACCGCTTTATAACCCCCTGAAGCCCCCAAAAGGCGCCTGCCTGATGCCACCGCCTAACCCCAGCCAAAAACGCCAGGGCAGGGCCCACCCCGCTTTATCGGGTGTCAGGCGCCGGTCCGTCCGCTGCCAGAACTTTGACGCAGAAAACTTAGAACTTCTTACTTTTTGGAAGCGGAGCATCCGAAGGAAAAAACTGCTCCGTCCAGCGTCCCATTATCACCCACTCCCCTATTTATGAATCACCGTCCCCCCTTCCCCGCTAATATCAATCTTCTCCCCATCCAGCTTCGAAATAATCACCCTCCGAATCGCAGAATTCCCAATAAAATCCACCGCCGCCTGAATCTTCGGCGCCATAGACCCTTCTTCAAACTCCCCCTCCTCCAAATATCTGACTGCCTGTGCCACAGTCATCTCATCAATCCTCTTTTCATCCGCCGTCCCATACCGCAGACACGCCTTCTCCACCCCAGTCAGAATCACCAGAATATCCGCATCCGCCATCGAAGCAAGCTTTGCCGCCGCAAGGTCTTTTTCAATAATTGCCGAAGCGCCCTTTAGCTTATTCGACTGGCTCAGCACCGGAATCCCGCCGCCTCCGCATGCAATCACAGTCTGGTCTGCATCTAACAGCGCACGAATGCTTTCGATTTCGATAATATCAATCGGTTTTGGAGCCGCTACAATTCTGCGGAATCCTCCCGGAACCTCAGTTACATGATTCCCTTTCCGTTCCTCCATTTCAGCTTCCTGTGCATTCATCACACGTCCGATAATCTTCGACGGATGATAAAAAGCATCATCATACGGGTCCACAACCACCTGCGTCAGTACCGTGGATACCGGTTTGTAAATGCCCTGATTTAAAAATTCTGTCCGTATTGCATTCTGCAGATCATATCCGATATATCCCTGGCTCATCGCAGAGCAGACACTCATAGGCGTTGCCGTATACTCTGGATAAATACGGCAGAACTCTGCCATTGCCATATGAATCATCCCCACCTGCGGACCGTTTCCATGGGTAACGGCCACCTGGCAGCCGTCTTTGATACAGCCGGCAACCGCTTTTGCTGTCTTAGCTACGGCAATTTTCTGCTCCGGAAGTGTTGTTCCAAGGGCATGATGTCCCAGAGCAATGACTACTCTTTTCTTTTTCATAATTTATATTGTCCTCCTGTCTTATATTATCCGTTCTTAATGCAGACGCTGCAAAATTGCAAGCCTTTTTGCAAACATTTCATAATACTGCGGCATCTTCGCAAACAATTCCTTCCCTGCTTCTTCCCGCTGGTTCAGCCCGATTATCCTTACCGCCTCTTCTGCGGCCTCCCTCTGAGTCATAGTTTCCCCAAACACCGTCTGGCAGTTCGCCCCGTCTATCGTATCATAGGCATGAAAAGCCTGATTAAAATCCATCAGTTTATGAAGACTTACGGGCTTATTATCTTCATTTTTCAGACTGTCCGTTTTGTATTTCTATTTTGAACCTCAAAATGAAATGTGTCAAGTAAATTTGAACCGGATATCAGACCTGTTTTGCACATTATCCATCTAAAACCTGATTGATTGTCTGTATCCATTTCGTATCATCTGTTGTAAAATACTTAAGAAATCTGTCAAAGTTCGTACTTCCTTCTACTGTATCATCCGATGGCATTTTTTTGATTCGCTCCCGCATTTCCTGATAATTTTCTTTCGTAATCCGTGAAAATAATTCCTGCCTCTGATCCGCTCTTCCTTTGTATCCGTCAACACCTGTAAGTTCAAAAATAATCGGAGCATTTCTCTTCTTTTTATGGGAGCTGAGCACTACATCATCCCAATGTTCAATAATAATCTGCATCGTACAGGGATTTCCATATATGATAATCTGGTCCGCAGCATTTTCCATTCCATGAAATTCATTAATCTTTCGTTTGATATCAGCATATTGCTCATAAGGTTTTTTATCTGTATCACAGAATACCAAAACAATATCACTCGAGCTGTTCTGATATTCATTTTGATAACGTGCCGGTATGTTCCCATTTCCCTCAGCATTTTCCAGCTGAAAGCGGTATTCCCTGCTCCATATATCCAATGAAATCAGTTTTTCTAAATATTCATATTCTTCATCCCCTTCACATATAATGCATATCCTGCTGCCTGTGAAAATTTGAGGAAGCTTACTCACCACTGGCAGGCACCTCCCTCCGGTTCCCTTTCATATCTAATAAGGAATGAATTAATTCCGGATCCGGGATAGCGCCTAATACGCCTTTGCGGTATTTTTCCATGATATCTGTAGTATCCCGCACTCCCTGCTGAGCTGTAAATGCTGCCAGAGAATAAACATAAACACCGCTTTCATCTTTATGCACAAACCATATCTGCTCTTTGCGAAACATTTTTTTACAATCCATTAAATTAATATCATGCACTGTAAATATCAGCTGTGCATTCGTATTCAGTTCATTATTGAACATGGCAGCGATGGCTCTGGTCAGCTTAAAATGAATACTGCTGTCCAGTTCATCTACAATAAGAATCCTTCCCTGTTCTATTCCTTCTATAATATAGCTTGCAAGGGCTGCAATCTTTTTTGTTCCAGTAGAGTCAAATAGTACACTGGGAACCGGAACCCCTCGGTAAACGGATACCAGCCGAATCTGATCCATAATCTGTTCTGGAATATCCAGAGCCTTTTCTTCCGGCTTTTCTTCGTCAGAATACATTTTTACACAAATCTTATCCATATCTGCATACTTAAAATCATCCATATAAAGATCTGCATTTTTAATGAACTCTGCTACCTTTCTCTGAAGATTATTTTGATTCTTCATAAGGCTGATTGTACGTTTTAAAGGAATATTATTCATATTGATAATATCAATCCTGGAAGCAAATTTTGTAACAATCCTTTTCATTTCAGCCAGCTGTTTAAATTTACTGGCATCTAACAGGTAAAACAGCAGATTACTCTGGGACATAAGGGGTATCATCCTTAGCAAATCTTCATCCTCATACTGAAAATCATGATTGCTGATATCTTTTAAAAGCCAGATATTCTCCTTTTCATTTCCATACTGGTCTTTTAAAATTTCTGCAAATTTTTCATAAGGATATTCTTCTTTTTTGCTGTCATACCAGAAATCATATGAAAATTTCCTGCCCTCTTCCAAAAACGTGATACCCAGGCAGCATATCGTGCTGTCTAGAAAAATATTAGATATTATGCGGGGTTTACAGTTTAATAAAATATTTTTAGCGCTTCGGATGCATTTTATCAGACATGTTTTTCCTGCGTTATTTGGCCCATAGATTCCTACGGTCTTTAGTACATTAAAATTATTTTCGCTATGAACATTCGATACAAATTTTTTATTTCGCATATCTGCTTTTGCAGAAAAAACAATCTCTTCTGAAAACGAAAAACAGTTATTTGCTCTTATTTCTATTAACATATTCCGTTCCTCCATATTAAAATTCAGTCCGTTATCTTTACTATACCCCGATATTATTTTTTATGCAATATATTTTCACAAAAAATTCCTATCGAAACGCAGCAATGGCGGGACACATGCCCCGCCACCAGAATTTATGAATTTTTCTTTCCAAGCACCACCGAAAGCTTCAATTCCTGATACCCGCTTTCTGACTGCCTTTGAATCACCACTTCCACCTTAGAGCCAGCCTCATAATACGCCAGTCTCTTTTGTAATGTTTCCATCGTTTTAATATCTTTCCCGTCAAATTTGGTAATAATATCCCCCTGCTGGATACCATATTCTGCTGCCGCTGTTCCCTGAATGACTTCTTTGACAAAAATACCTTCCGGCATATTGTATGCCTTTGACACAGAAGCTGTAACATCCGCACCCGAAATGCCAAGATATGCGGCCTTATCTTCCGTCACCTTTTCTTTCGTAATCAAATCTTCAATAATCGGTTTTGCCATATTAGACGGAATCGCAAAGCCCATGCCTTCTACTGTTGTATCACTGTATTTCGAAGAATTAATACCGATGACTTCCCCGCTGCTGTTTAAGAGCGCACCGCCGCTGTTGCCAGGATTAATTGCAGCATCCGTCTGTATCAGGCTGTTTGTATAAGACTGCTTTGTTGTCTCGTCCTGTATCGTCACTTCACGGTCAACCGCGCTGATATAACCGACTGTAACCGACTGTCCGTAACCTAATGCATTTCCGATTGCAATTGCCTGCGAGCCTACTTTAATTTTATCAGAATCCCCCAAAGATGCCACCTTGATAGCTGCCAGCGTCTCTGACTTCAGTTCCGATTTTTTCACCTGTACAACCGCAAGGTCTGTACTGGCATCGGTGCCTTTAATCTCTGCCGCTACGGTTTCATTGTCGCAGAACTGAATCGTCAGCGTAGTATTCGACGATACGGCATACTCAGATGCGTTCGACGCTACAACATGGTTATTCGTAGCGATATACAGGTAATTATCATCCTCGCTGACAATAACGCCGCTGCCTGCGCTTGGCGACTCATAGCTCTGTATCTGCCCGAACCAGTTCTGAATCTGAATACGGCTCATATTTGTAATCGACACAATCGAAGGCATGCATGCTTCCACAATCGCTGCTACGCCGTCTCCCGCATCCGAAGAGATATTCGTCAGCGGCGCTTTATTCTGCGTACTGTCGCTTTCCTGCAGCACACTTTTATCTTCTCCCGGCGCTTCTTCGGCCTGGCTGTTATTTGTTCCAAACAGATTTCCCGCTACATAGCTGGAACCTTCAAACGCCGTTCCCGCTACCAGACCGAATACCAAAGCAATCGAAGCGCATTTTGCCAGTTTTACGCCAAAATTCGAATGTGTTCCGGCTGCTTTGGCAGCGGCGCGTTTCCTGGCGCGCTCTTCCTTCTTCTGTTTCTGAGCGTCGCTATAAGAATTCCAGCGTGCCTGACCGTTCGATGTACCGTAAATATTGCTGTAATTATACTCTGTTCCTGTCTGACCGCTGCCGTTCTGATTTGTATATGTGCCATTTGCACCATTCTGCGCACTGCCATAAGCCTGCCCGCCATAAGCATTCTGCGCATTTCCATAAGCCCCGTTCTGAGCACCGCCATAAGCCCCGTACGCATTCCCCGCATCTTGCGCACTGCCCGTCTGCTGACTGCTGTATGCGCTGTTTCCTGTCTGTGAATACCCGTACCCGCTCTCCGTTCCTGTCTGTGAATATCCGTATCCGCTGCCTGCTCCTGTCTGCTGGCTTCCGTAAGCTCCCGCGCTGCCGTTCACATCCGAAGAAGCGCTGCCGCCTGTATATGCACTGGATGTATTTTCATCTGCCCGCCAGATATTATTTGGATTTTTCTGCTCCTGATTCAGATAACTGTAGCTGTAAGTGGAACTGCTTTCCGTCTGGGCGCTGTCCGTGCTGTTTGTCTCCGTATTCTGTGCAGCAGATGTGTTTTCTGTTTCGTTTGTATGACTGTCATTATTATAATTCTTATTTTCCATAATGGAACTCCTTTCTGCTTCTTCTATACTGAATATCCCGTCCTTTTGAATGGGAACTGTCTGTTTGCTGTTTACAAGTAGCAGTTTAACTTCAAATTGTGTTTCTTTTGTGATTAAAGTTCCAAAAAAAAGTGAAATTATGTGTCTTTTTTGTGTGTGGATGTGAAAATTATTTTAAAAAAAGCTGGGTGGCTTCGCGGACGCCGGGTGACGGGAAGCTGTCCTGGATTCCTGCTCCGGCTCCGGAACGTTAAGAATCCCTAAGTATTCTGCGTTCAGACTGTGGCTGCGGACGGTCGCGGCACCTAGTTCGCCCTGGCTTACAGCCATAAGCT
>CANDJC010000117.1 GCA_947384955.1 uncultured Eubacterium sp.
TTTTTTATTGTGCGGGAGCGCTTCTGGGCTGGCGCTTTTTTATTGTGCGGGAGTGCTTCTGGGCTGGCGGGGCTGGTGCTGTGCCGGGCGGGAATGTTCGGCTGGCAAGGGGAGGCGGGGCTGGCTGCGGACGCTGGAGGGAGCAGCGGGTTCCTTGGGATGTTCCGCTTCCAAAAAGCAGGAAGTTCTAAGTTTTCTGCGGCAAGGGGCTGGCTGCGGACGGACCGGCGCCTGATGCCCTGGCGTTACTGGCAGTTCTAAGCAGTGGCACTGGCAGGCGCCTTTTGGGGACTTGGAATTTTTTTATGGCTGTATGCAGTGTGTCCCCAAATCCTGAGGATGAGCAGAAAACTAAGAACTTCCAGCTTTTTTCCAGAGTCACATCCCAAGGAACCCGCTGCTCCCTCCAGCTGATTTTCTCTCTCCGATAGCTGGTGTCTCTGCCGCTGCGGCTGTTCCTGCAGGCTGGTGTCTTTCTGAGATTTTTTGAATTTTCAGGCGATGCAGGGCTCTCTATAATGCCTGATATGTCAGCGTTATATTTTAAGATTTTCTTTCGGTGTATAGAATTGTGTGATGCCTGGGACTTCTGTCTTTTTCTGAATTTTCTCAGAGGACGGCAGTTTAGGATGTCTAGATGCTATTCTATACGGATTGTTTCTGCTGTTTTTATGGCTTCTTCCATGAGTGTGTCTATCCGTTCGTTTAAATGTGATTCTGATTTTAGGATGGATTTCAGGTTTGGTTTTGTCACTGGATGTTTGGATACAAATATGGTGCAGCAGTCTTCGTATGGAAGAATTGAGGTTTCGTATGTTCCGATTTTCTGGGCAATATCGATGATGTCCTGTTTGTCCAATCCAATGAGGGGGCGGTATACCGGCATGGTGCATACTTCGTTTGTGACAGCGAGTGACTGCATGGTCTGGCTGGCTACCTGTCCGATGCTTTCTCCGGTAATCAGGCCCAGGCTGCCGTCTTCGCCTGCAAAATGCTCTGCCAGACGCATCATATAGCGGCGCATAATGATGGTCATCTGGTCCTGAGGGCATTTATCGTAGATATAAAGCTGTATTTCGGTAAAGTTTACTACATGCAGACGAATCGGGCCTGTGTATCTGGATATGGATTTTGCGAGGTCAATGACTTTTTGTTTTGCCCGCTCGCTTGTATATGGCGGCGCGTGAAAATAGACGGCATCGATTCTGACTCCGCGTCTGGCTGTCATATAGCCTGCGACCGGGCTGTCGATTCCGCCTGAGAGAAGCAGCATCGCCCGTCCGGCTGTTCCTACGGGCAGACCGCCGGGACCCGGGATTGTATGGGAATAGATGTTGATTTTATTTCGGATTTCAACATGCAGTGTCACCTGGGGATGGTGCACGTCTACCTTAAGACCCGGAAATGCTTCTAACAGGCGCTCTCCTAATGCGGCACTTACTTCCATGGAATCCATCGGGTAATTTTTTCTGGCACGCCTAGTGACGACTTTGAATGTAAAATCCTGTTTTGCAAATGCTTTTTGGGTGTAATCTATAACGGACTCTGCCAGACGCTCAAATCCCTCGTCCTCTGTCAGAACTACCGGACTGATGCCGACAATGCCAAATACCTGCTTCATAGCTTCTACAGCTTCGTCAAAATCAAAGGCTGACTGAGCTTGTACATAAATTCTGCCGTTTTCTCTGCGGACTGTGAATTCGCCGTCTGCATGCTTTAACGCATTTGCAGTCTGGCTTACAAGTGTATCTTCAAAAATATGGCGGTTTTTGCCTTTGATGCCGATTTCGCCATATTTGATTAAAAATGCCTGGTACATACTGATTCCTTTCTTTCCTTCATGGCACGGGTACAGTTTCGTATCAGATTATAAGCGATTTGAAGGGCGGAATCAAGATGTATTCTTAATTTTTGAAGGATTCATTCTTATGATATTCATTTGCATGATTCTCGAAAATATACTTTATTTTTTGTTTTTCCAGCGCCTTGAAGGATATTTAGCTTTTCAGCTTTCAACAGCAGACGGCTTGCCGTCTTTATCTCAACTTCCAGTAATTTCGCTGCAGCAGAACTATTTATTTCTTTATTTATTTCCAGATAAATCAAAATAATCTGCATTCTTGCTCTTTCCAATTCAGACATTGATTCGGACATTGATTCGGACATTGATTCGGACATTGATTCGGACATTTTCTCTTTTCTTTCAAAACCGTCTCTTATGCGAATAATCGCATTCAAATAGGTTCTTTCCTCATCCATATCAAACTCAGGCTCCGGTGAACCATTTTGTTTCAGTTCTCTTAATATTTTAGGAATACCTGTTCCCTTTTTTTCAGATAAGTCAATCTCCTTAAATAATTCTCCAATTCTTCTGTTACGATATTTCCTTCCTTTCACTTTGCCTGATACAAAACGTTCAAGATTAATCCATTTCGCAAGTCCGGGATAATTAAGTATCTGAATGCTATCCACATATATACGGATTTCCACTGGCTCCGGCTCACGATACGACTTGTGAAATACTGCATTTACCAATGTTTCTTCCAATGCATTATATGGATAGTTAAAATATCGTTCTGCTTCTGCCTGACCCTGAACCTTTACAACTTTTTGCTCAATCACAGTTGTCTTTATATAATTCAAAGCATCCTGAACCTGTCTCCATATTGGTCCTGTAAATATTTTTTCCGTAAAATCATCCGATGCCTCGGCTTCTTCTGAATGAAATCGAATCAGCTCAATATATGCCCCCGGAATCAGCTTCTCCGGATTTTCCGCAAACATTAATACACCGATATTTCTGATATCTAATTCCGTATCTGTCTCATTTGCAACTTCCTGTGCAAGCAGCAGTTCCTCTAATGAACTGCTATTCAGTTCCATCACCAGACTACTGTTGCTCTTCCTAATAAAATCTTCAAGATAGCCTCTCATGATATCATCAATTTTTGCTTTTCTATTGACACGGTCATCAAATGGCACGGAATTAAATTTATCAAACAATTCAGATATTTCGTCCTGCTTGGCATCTGTCGTAAGCGATGCCGGTCTAATCCAATATTTCAAACTTTTGTCAGCTTTTTCGCCATTTTCAACATACACTGATTTCGGCGCCTGATAAGGACCGCTATCACCCGCTGAACACCATAGATATATCAAATAAATTCCTTCATTCTTATAATCAACCACTTCCATTCTTGGAATGTACCTTGGAATAATCTGATTACAGTACTGAAATATTTCCTGCTGTATGGAATCTAACTTTTCCTTCGGAACGCCTTCTAACGGAAATACCGGCATACCATTGCTCTCTTTTACCCCTATGACGATATATCCGCCATTGGTGTTATCATAGTCATTTGCAAAAGCACAAATAGAATGAATAATATCATTTGGATTCCAGCCTGTTTTATACTCTACACGGTCATGTTCAACGACACGCCCTTCCAGCAAAGTTTCTATCTTTAATGGTATCATTCAAACGCCTCTCTTTCTGCTATGAATTATTCACAGCTATTTACAGCTTTATCAGTCATTTTATCCAGGTATTAATACCGAAGTTTTATAAGTGATTTTACCCAAAAGGCTTTGAAATCACCCTAAACAAGCAGATTATATCATAGCCTTTGGATAAATACACCCTGAATTTCAAATTTCTAAACAAATGCACGAAGGCTTACACTTAACCCTTCCCCAGACTGTCAAAAATCCCCCAGCACTGCCTGCTTTATCGTCCGAACATAATACTCCGCTGCCTGTTCATCAAATGAAATAACTCTCGACCACATACGAAGCCCCTGATAGTAATACAAAATCATCTCCGCAGTCTGTTCCGGGTTCACCTTCTGAAATTCTCCTGTTTCCATTCCGTATTCCAGCAGGCTGACCCACCGCTTTTTTGCTTTCTGGTTAATATCTGTGAAAAACTCTGCGTTCCCAAGATTTGCGTATTCATAAATAGCAAGGCTTAAAGACTGCTCTTTATCCATAATCTCTGCTTTTATCTCTGCAAGCATATCTTCTAAGATGACACGCGCTTTTTCTTTTCTTTCTATGCGGTCAGCGATTACATATTCCTGAGAGAGGATTTCAGAGAAAATCTGCCCTGTTCCAGAGTAATATCTGTAAAGCCCGCCTCTGCTCAGGCCCGTTTTTTCGCAGATATCGCTCATTGTTACCGCCTGAAAGCCTTTTTCTGCAAACAGCAGGTATGCCTGCTTTAAGATTGTCTCTTTTGTTTTTTCCCCTTTGCTCCCCATATCAGACTGTGAACTCCTCCCGCAGAATGGAATATACACAATAGGAATGAATCTCTCCGTTTTTATAAACACCGTTTCGCATAATTCCTTCACAGGTAAAACCTGCTTTTTCCAAAACTCTTCTGGAAGCTGCGTTATCTGCAAACGGCTCTGCAAAAATCCGGACAATATCAAACGCTTCGAATGCTTCCTTGCATATTTTTTGAACTGCGCCTGTCATAATGCCCTGTCCCCAGTAATCCTGTGCCAGCCAGTAGCCGAGTTCTGCGGACTTTTCGTATACGTCCTCTTTTACAAAAATCCCGATGCTTCCTGCAGCTTTTCCGTCTGCTGCAATGGCATAACTGATTTGTTTGTTTTGTGCATTGGCAATGCAGTCCTGGATATACCAGGCGGCATCTTCTAATGTGTACGGGCTTGGGAAGACATTTCGCAGATTTCTGGCTATGTCTGGATTGTCGGCTGCCTGTGCTAAAGATGGTGCGTCTTCTGTCTGCCATGGTCTTAGCTGAAATTCTTTCATGTCTGAATTCTCCTTTCATAAAGCGACATTGGTGTCTTTTTTATTATACGACATGAGTGTCGGTTTTGTCAAGTGTTTATGGGGGGAGAGTTTTTGGCTCCGCGGACGCCGGGAGAGGGGATTTGCACGGTCTTCCTGCGGCGGCTCCAGAATGTTAAGAATCCCTAAGCATTCTGCATTTACGCTGTGGTACCGGACGGTCGCGGCACCCAGTCCGCCCTGGCTTACAGCCATAAGCTACTATTTTTACATAAAAAAGGAAAGCGCCTTTCCTGTCAGATTAAGTCCTGCCAGATTAAGAACACTTCCCCTTATCACCGCTTCTTTTATTATTCTTTTAATCCTTTTATCCGCCTACCGCCTTGCATACCTTCGAAGAACAGGCACAATCTCCGCCAGCTTTCCGGCCGCATAATCGATATCCTCCAGACTCGTATCCGCGCAAAAGCTAAAACGCACCGCTGAGTCAAGCAGCGCCGGCTCTAAATGGATGGCCTCAAGTGTATGCGATACGGTGTGTTTATTTGAGGAACAGGCAGAGCCGGCTGAAACATAAATCCCGTGTTCTTCCAGTGCATGAAGCAGTACCTCGCTGCGCACACCGGACACAGCAAGGCTGACAATATGCGGCGCGCTGTCACGCCCTGTTTTACCGTTCACCGTAATTCCCTCTGTTTTGGTAACCTGATGAATCAAACGCTCCTTCAGGCTGTATAAATGGCTGATTTTCGCTTCAAAATCCTCATATGCTTCCGCAGCTGCTTCTCCCATTCCCGCAATTCCCGGGACATTCAGCGTACCGGAACGCATGCCGGCCTGCTGGCCGCCGCCAAGCATCAGCGGCCTGATTTTTGTCCCATCTTTGATATACAAAAATCCGACACCCTTCGGCCCGTGAATTTTATGGCCGCTGACAGACAGCAGGTCAATTCCCATTTTTTTCGGACGTATCTGCAGCTTGCCGTAAGACTGGACAGCATCTGTATGAAACAGCGCTTTCGGATTTTTTTCATGCACAGCTGCCGCCGCCTGCTCTATCGGCTGAACGGCTCCGATTTCGTTATTGACGTGCATCACAGATACCAGAATCGTTTCTTCATTCACAGCTTCCCTCAGGGCATCCAGCAGAATGATTCCGTCCTTATCCACCGGAAGATAAAGAACTTCAAACCCTGCTTCCTCCAGAAAAGCCATGACATTTAATACCGACGCATGTTCCGTCTGTGTCGTAATCAGCCTCCTGCCTGTCCGCCTGTTCGCCAGGGCAGCTCCCATCAGCGCAAGATTATTCGATTCCGTTCCCCCGGATGTAAAAAGAATCTCCTTCTCAGCTGCTTTCAGCGTCTTCGCTATTTTAAAAGCTGCATCCTTTACATATGCTTCGGCTTGTATTCCTTTTTTATGCAGAGAGGAAGGGTTTCCGTAATCGCTGTCCATGGTGCGCAGAACTGTTTCCTGAACGCGCTTGGAACATCTGGTTGTGGCTGAATTATCTAAATATACTTCCATTTTTATTTGTTCATTCTCCTTATTATTTTTAAGATGGTGCGAAACTGCCAGAGATGGAATAAATGGGGGATTCTTTTGGGGCAGGAGGGGGGATGTGGATGTGATGAGTGGATGCTTTCGGGACGCCGGACGGGGAAAGTTTTTCCTTCTTATGTTCCGCTTCCAAAAAGCAGGAAGTTCTAAGTTTTCTGCGTCAAGGCTCTGGCTGCGGACGGACCGGCGCCTGATGCCCTGGCGTTATTGCGGGTTCTTATCTTTGGCATAGGCAGGCGCCTTTTGGGGACTTCGAGGTTTTGTCTGGCGGATGGCAGTGTGTCCCCAAATCCTGGGTACTGAGCAGAAAACTAAGAACTTCCAGCTTTTTTCCAGAGTCACATAAGAAGGAAAAACTTTCCCCGTCCGGCTGGTTTTCGCTGAATTCATATTTATTAGAATTGATGATATGTCCTGTTTTATACTGCTGGAAGCTGAAAGTTCTGGCCGAATCATTTTGCAATAAATATCAAGCAGTCAATACACTAGATTTAAATCCAAAACCTTGCAAACTGACATATCACCACTTTGAATTCATCGAAAACCAGCTGGACGGAGAAATTTTTTCCTTCGGACGCATTTCAATGGCTCTGGAAAAAAGCTGGAAGTTCTTAGTTTTCTGCTCATCACCCAGGATTTGGGGACACACTGCCATCCGCCAGATAAAACTCTGAAGTCCCCAAAAGGCGCCTGCCTATGCCAAAGATATGAACCCGCAATAACGCCAGGGCATCAGGCGCCGGTCCGTCCGCAGCCAGAACTTTGACGCAGAAAACTTAGAACTTCCTGCTTTTTTCCAGAACCATTGAAAAGCGTCCGAAGGAACAAATTTCTCCGTCCAGCGTCCCGAAAGCTCCCCTCCATTTATTCCTCAGTCTGCATCTCTATCCGCATCATCAGCAGCGCCATCATCGTCACCGCCGCCGTATCCGTCCGCAGAATCCTCTTCCCCAGCGAAATCACCTGCATCTTCTGTCTGACAGCCTCAATCTCATCATCCGCAAATCCGCCCTCCGGCCCAATCATAACACTGATACTGTCTCCCGGTTTTACGTCCATAAACGCCTGCGCAGCCGCCTTCATGCCGCGTTCATTTTCATAAGGCACGAAAGCGCGGTCACATTCCAGCGCATAGTTCACCGCATCCTGATAGGACATAACCGGATGAACCGACGGTATCCGGCTGCGTTTCGACTGTTTTGCGGCGCTCTGCGCAATGGCCTGCCAGCGCTTTACCTTTGCCTGGGCTCTTTTTTCATCCAGCTTTACCACACAGTATCTCATTGCAACCGGGATGATTTCATAGACCCCCAGCTCCACCGCCTTTTGTATGACATATTCCATGCGCTCTCCTTTTGGCAGCGCCTGGAACAGATATATTTTGCATGGAAGCTCTGTGCCTGCAATATCAGAATTGAGAATATCCAGCTGGATAAATTCATTTGTCAGCTCCAAAACACGGCATTCATAATCGCGGCCGCTTCTGCTGCTGACGCGTACAGTCTCTCCCGGTTTCATGCGCAGGACATTTTTCATATGATTTACATCCGGCCCTGTAATCGTAATAAAATCTTTTCCTACCTGCCCGTCTTCTACAAAAAACTGATACACGCTTTCACCCGCCTCCTGCTGTTACTCAGATGATTTCAAAGGCCGCTGTGCCGTAATATTCACCCATTCGCCCTGAACATTCGTTTCCAGAATTTCAAACCCTGCCGCAAGCAGCGCTGTTTTTACCTCCTGCTCCTTAAAATCAATAATGCCGGAGGTAATCAAAATGCCGCCCTTTTTCAGGCATGGCAAAAGAACAGGCGCCATAGGAATGATGACATCCGCAAGGATATTTGCCGCAATGATGTCATATTCTTTTGATGCTTCCTGTTTCTGCAGCTTTGTATCCGTCAAAAGGTTCCCGGAATAAAAATTCCAGTAAGATTCATCCAGATGATTGACTTTCATATTATCACTTGCGGATACGATACAGTTTTCGTCAATATCAATTCCCGTTACCTGCGCCGCGCCCAGCTTCAGTGCCGCGATGGATAAGATTCCGCTGCCGCAGCCCACGTCAAAGACCTTAAGCCCTTCTCCTGATACACTCTGTTTTTTAATATATTTTTGAAGCTGGCGGATGCAGAGCTGGGTTGTTTCGTGCTTTCCGGTTCCAAACGAAATGCCCGGGTCGATTTCAATCAGTATCTTTCCCCGCTCTTCATCTTTTAATTCTTCCCATGTAGGCTTGATTAAAATATCATCAATCGTAAAGGATTTGAAAAACTGTTTCCAGTTATTTATCCAGTCTTTATCTTCTGTCTCTTCCTTTGTAATGTCTGCAGGCCCGATATCAAAAAACTGCTTTTCCTCCATTAACGCGGCATGCACTTTTGCTAAAAGCGCCTCATGCTCTTCCCCGGCTTCCAGGTAAAAACTGACTCTGCTGCTTCCGTCGTCCGGCGGCAGCTGCAGCGGAAAGTCAATAAACATATCTCCGGTTTCTTCCTCTGTCAGCGGCACGTTATTTTCTATCTCTACCCCTTCAATGCCAAGCCCGCTTAACATGGCGCTGATAATATCTTCCGCAGCTGTTGTTGTAGCAATCGTGTATTTCACCCATTTCATTTCTATATCCTTTACCCTTTCCCTGTCTGCCCTTTTTCCTGCATCTGCGCTAACAGTCTCTGGTATTCACGGTTTATTTCCTGAATCGCGTCTGTATCTCCGCATTTATTATCCGGATGATAGATTTTCAGTAAATCTTTGTATCGTTTTTTCAAAGAACTCTGATTATTAACACCCGCAAAAAACATCGCCCCGTGAACGGAAGCCGGCCTTGTGCGGATATCATCTTTCTGATACGCATCTACCTGGTCATAAAAATTCTTCTTCTGTTCAAACTGCTTTTTTTCTTCCGCCAGTTTATACAGTTCTCCTTCTAAAATCTGACGCTTCATTTCCAGAAGGTGTTCCTCATGCTTTTTCTTCGTTTCCTCAAACTCCTGCTGGCGGTGAAAATGTGCTTTTTCTATGTTAAGCTGCATGCGCTCCTGTTCCATCTGACGGGTTTCACGGCGAAGATTCTGCTTCTTCGATTCTAAACGCTCGGTCTCCTGAACCCGCCACATTTCGAATTCATGCTGCATCTTTATGATTTTTTCTGATTTTTTATCCGGCGTGTTTTTCACAGACTGGCGGGTTTTAGGCCTGCTTTGCTGCTCCCCTGTAAAAACCTGTCCCTGTTCATGCACTGTTTTGCGTACGGTACCTGCCTGCATCGGACGGACCGGTACATGCGATGAACCTGTATGCATTAAATCTGGCTTTGCCATTCCACTATCTCTCCTGCCTGCTATCTTACCTGCATATGCTGATTGCTGCCTTTTATTTTCTCTAATATTGGAACAAAATACAAGTGTTTCTAGGTCAAAAATTAATTTTTCTACATTTTTCACAACTGTCCGCACCTGTTTTGCCTGGTTTTCTGTACGCAATGGCAAAAAGAGCCTGTATGGAAATGATGTGGAAACAAATTTTATAAATATTTATCTGCATCCTTTTCGGCAAGGCCGTATTTCTGCATAATAATTGTTTTTATCTCCGCATCTGTGCGCCCGATATCCCGCAGTATATCCACAGCTCCCCGAATGCCTTTCTCCATGCCCTTTTCCATGCCCTTTTCCATGCCCTCTTCCATGCCCTTTTCCATGCCCTTTTCCATGCCCTTTTCCATGCCCTCTTCCATGCCCTTTTCTAAAGCATTCTGTTTCATTAAAAGTATCTGCGGTTCAATGATTGGCCTGACTATTTCCAAAAATTCTTCACTCATATTAATATCTCCTATCCATTCTCTCATAATTTGAATATTTGCACGAAGCGAAACCTCCAGAACAGCCTGTGCATACTCCCTGTCCTGTTTTTGTGCAAGCTGCCGCGTACACTTCAGCAGTTTCTGCAGGTCCTGTTTTTCCAGCCTGCCGGACAGGGCTCTGAGCCACATATGCAGTTCTGGTTTCAGTTCTTTTGTTACAATAACCTGTGCCGGAAAAGGGATATTTCCTGTAATGTAATAGATTCCGCTGCATGGGCTTGTCAGCTGATATCCATGTTTTATAAAATAACCAAACAGCCCGGCTGGCTTTGCATCACGAATCAGTGTTATCGTTACGTCGCTTTCCGCAATAGCATCTACTGTTTTGCCATAAGCCTTATACAAACAGGCATAACCTTCCGTTTTAAAAAAGACGTCTACATTCAGGCTGTCATGAGGATCTTTATATTCCAAAATGTTATGTCCTCTGAATATACGGCCGATTTCATTGTGAATCAATACATCCGGATGTTTTTTCGTTATAAGAAGATCTATTACCAGCGGTTTTACATTCAGGTTATATTCCCTGTCAAATCTCAGGCTGTCCCGGCTGTCAGCCATTTCTAAATTCATAGCGGCAATAAATGCCGGATGCCACTGTATGTTCGTATTACTCATTAGGAAACTCCTTTATCCTTTCTTAATTATAACATGTTTTGGGAATTTTACAATTGGAACTAAAGCATCAGAATATTTCAGGAAGAAGCCGTCACATAACTGAGACTGGCTTTTGACGTCTGGCAGTTATCCGTTACTCTGCCGGAACAGCTGAACTAAATGAATGATATTGTGTTATGACTGGGTTCTAAAAATAAGACACTTGAAAATAAATTTCGAAAAGACACCCTGCCAGAAAACAGACGTATCGCAGCAGGATGCTGTATGACTTTGTATCATAATCTCAGGTGAATGACAGTTTAAAACTTACTGTCATAATGAAAAAAAGAAAAATGCGAGGAGCGTCAGAATTTTTATGCACTAAATTCTGACACTCCCGATACATAATTTCAAAATCAGATATCTTCCAGCGCATCTTTAAATTTATCCATAAATTTCTTGCGCCCTGTTTTTTTACCTCCGTTTGCGGCCGCGCCGTTCTGGCTCTTTAAAGAATTGCCGCAAGCCTCATCATACCTGCGCAGCGCCTCCTTTGCTTCCGGGCTTAAGTTTGTCGGCACCTGTACCACCAGTGTCACATACTGGTCGCCCCGCACATTCTTATTCCGAAGAGACGGCACGCCTTTGCCTTTCAGACGGATTCTGGTGTCAGTCTGCGTCCCTGCCTTGACATTATACAGTACATCGCCGTCAATGGTGCTGATGCGAATCTCTCCGCCTAACGCCGCCTGTGCGAAAGAAATCGGCGCCGTAGAATAGATATTCATATCCTGCCGCTGGAAAATCGGGTGGCTGCTGATGATTACTTCCACAAGCAGGTCGCCTCTCGGTCCTCCGTTTACGCCCGGCTCGCCTTTTTCACGAATGCGCACACTCTGCCCGCTGTCAATTCCTGCCGGAATGCTGACAGAAATCTTTTTCTTGTTTGCAATATAGCCGTTGCCATGACACTGCGGACATTTTTCCCGGACGACTTTGCCGGTTCCATGACAGTCCGGACAGGTCTGGACATTCTGCACCATGCCAAACAGTGACTGCTGGGTAAACATGACCTTGCCCTTGCCGCCGCACTTCGCACAGGTTTCAGGCGAAGTACCAGGCTTTGCGCCGGAGCCATGACAGTCCGGGCATTCGTCCTTTAAGACCAGTTCTAATTCTTTTTCGCATCCAAAGACTGCCTCTTCAAATGTAATCCGCACACTGGTGCGTACGCTGGCTCCTTTCATCGGGCCGTTGCTGTTTCGTCTGCTGCCGCCTCCGCCGAAAAAGTCTCCAAATATATCTCCAAATATATCTCCAAAGTCCATGCCGGAAAAATCGAATCCGCCGGCACCGCCGCCTCCGCCTTCAAAGGCTGCATGGCCAAACTGATCATACTGTCTGCGCTTTTCCGGGTCGCTTAGAATCGCATAGGCTTCGGAGGCTTCCTTGAATTTCTTCTCTGCTTCTTTATCACCGGGATTCATATCCGGATGGTACTTTTTGGCCAGGACACGGTATGCTTTTTTAATCTCTCCATCCCCGGCATTTTTTGCCACTCCGAGAACCTCGTAATAATCTCTTTTCTGCTCTGCCATAACTATTCCTCTGCCTGAACATTATATTATCGCCGTACCTGCCGGATTATTCCGGCCGATACGGCTTGTTGTCATGAAACTGTAACTGCTGTGTGCTGTCTGGTGCTGCCCGGCCAGATTAAACTTCTTTAAAATCTGCGTCTACCACATCATCTTCCGGTGCACTGGCACCTGCACCGCCTGCTGTGCCTGCAAAATCTGACGGATTCGGGCCTGCGCCTGCCGCACCCTGGGCTGCCTGTGCATTTTCGTACATTTTGGCAAACACTTTCTGTGCGCTTTCCGTTAATTTTTCTTTTGCTGCCTTAATTTCGTCAACCTGGGCATCGGTCATATTCTCAGCCTGCGGATTTGCCTCAAGCAGTGCTTTTAATGCATTCACATCTGCTTCTACAGCTGCTTTGTCTGCCGCATCAAGGCTTGCGCCTACTTCTTCTAATGCCTTTTCTGTCTGGAATACGAAAGCATCCGCATCATTTCTTGTGTCAATTGCTTCCTTGCGCTTCTTATCCTGTGCTTCGTACTCAGCAGCTTCTTTTACTGCGCGGTCGATTTCGTCATCCGACATATTCGAGCCTGCGGTAATTGTAATATGCTGCTCTTTGCCTGTTCCTAAATCTTTTGCAGATACATTTACGATACCGTTTGCATCGATATCGAATGTAACCTCTATCTGCGGCACACCGCGGCGTGCCGGAGGAATTCCGTCTAAGCGGAACTGCCCTAAGGATTTGTTATCCCTTGCAAACTGTCTTTCACCCTGTACGACATTGATATCTACAGCTGTCTGGTTATCTGCTGCCGTTGAGAAAATCTGGCTCTTCTTTGTCGGGATTGTCGTATTACGCTCAATCAGCCTTGTTGCAACACCGCCCATTGTTTCAATAGACAGAGACAGCGGAGTTACGTCCAGAAGAAGGATTTCGCCTGCACCGGCATCGCCTGCCAGCTTGCCGCCCTGGATGGAAGCGCCGATTGCCACGCATTCATCCGGATTCAGACTCTTATTCGGCTCTTTGCCTGTCAGCTGTTTTACTTTATCCTGAACTGCCGGAATACGTGTCGAGCCGCCTACCAGCAGCACCTTCGTAATGTCATTGTTTGTAAGTCCGGCATCTTTTAACGCATTCTGTACCGGAATGGCTGTGCGCTCTACTAAATCTCTTGTCAGTTCGTCAAATTTTGCCCTTGTCAGATTCATGTCAAAATGCTTCGGGCCGTCTGCCGTTGCTGTGATAAACGGAAGGTTGATATTCGTTGTTGTTGCTGAAGATAATTCTTTCTTTGCTTTTTCTGCTGCTTCTTTTAATCTCTGCAGAGCCATTTTATCTGCGGATAAATCTACACCTTCTGCTTTCTTAAATTCAGCAATCATCCAGTCTGTTACTTTCTGGTCAAAGTCATCGCCGCCCAGCCTTGTATCGCCGTTGGTTGCCAGAACTTCGATAACGCCGTCGCCGATTTCAATAATGGAGACATCAAACGTACCGCCGCCCAGGTCGTATACCATAATCTTCTGTTCGCTTTCGTTGTCAAGTCCGTATGCGAGAGCTGCAGCTGTCGGCTCGTTGATAATACGCTTTACATCCAGGCCCGCAATCTTTCCTGCATCCTTTGTAGCCTGTCTCTGCGCGTCATTAAAATATGCCGGTACGGTAATTACCGCATCGCTTACTTTTTCACCCAGATAGCTTTCTGCATCTGCTTTCAGTTTCTGTAAAATCATAGCAGATATCTGCTGTGGAGAATATTTCTTGTCATCAATCATTCTGCCATGATCGGTACCCATATCTCTTTTAATGGAGATAATTGTCTTTTCTGCATTCGTAACTGCCTGGCGTTTTGCAGGTTCGCCTACCAGACGCTCGCCTGTCTTTGTAAATGCTACGATAGAAGGTGTTGTTCTTGCGCCTTCCTGATTTGCGATAACGGTCGGCT
>CANDJC010000118.1 GCA_947384955.1 uncultured Eubacterium sp.
CCAGGGCGAACTAGGTGCCGCGACCGTCCGGGGCCACTGCGCAGATGCAGAATACCTAGGGCTTCTTAACATTCTGGAACCGCCGCAGAAAGACCGTGCAAATCCCCTCTCCCGGCGTCCGCGCAGCCACAATCCCCCTCCCTCTCCTTCGCTCCTCCGCAGTCCCCCTCACAAAAAATGTCAAAATTTATCATTGACATTTCCACAATTCTGTTGTACTCTTACTAAGAGTTAGATTTGAGAATTCGAAAATTGCATACGGTTTTTCTCTTATTCAGAGTGATGGAGATACATAGGATCTGTGAAGTCACGGCAACCCCCAAACAGAGCGGAAGGTGCCAGCCTGAGCGAGTAATCGAACAATAAGAGGATTTGATTATTTAACCCAGATTTCAGGTCCGCTTCTTGAGCGAGCCTGTTTTTTATTGCGGAAACCGCAAGGGACCATGAATCAATCAAATGAAAGGAAAAAGTATGGAAAAATTATTATTTACTTCAGAATCAGTAACCGAAGGGCATCCGGACAAAATGTGTGATGCCATATCCGACGCAGTGCTGGACGCATGCATGGAGCAGGACCCGATGAGCCGGGTTGCCTGCGAGACAGTCAGCTGTACAGGATTTGTGCTTGTAACAGGCGAGATTACGACAAAAGCACAGCTTGATATTCCGGCTATTGTCAGAAAGACAGTAGATGAAATCGGCTATAACGATGCCAGGACAGGATTTGACTGCAATACCTGTGCCGTTTTCTCGGCGATTGACCAGCAGTCTGCGGATATTGCAATGGGAGTAGATAAGGCGCTTGAAGCAAAAGAAAATAAGATGACAGATGAACAGCTTGAAGCAATCGGAGCAGGGGATCAGGGCATGATGTTCGGTTATGCTGCAAATGAAACCGAAAGTTATATGCCGTATCCGATTTCCCTGGCACACAAGCTGGCGCTTCAGCTTACGAAGGTGCGCAAGGACGGAACGCTTGCTTATCTGAGGCCGGATGGAAAGACGCAGGTATCGGTAGAGTATGACGAAGCTGGGAAACCGAAGAGGCTTGAAGCAGTGGTATTATCTACACAGCATGATGCTGATGTGACACAGGAGCAGATTCATGCAGATATCATGAAGCATGTATTTGACCCGGTGATTCCGAAAGAAATGATTGACGCAGAGACGAAGTTTTTTATTAATCCGACCGGAAGATTTGTTATCGGCGGGCCGCAGGGAGATGCGGGGCTGACCGGGCGTAAGATTATTGTTGATACATACGGCGGATATGCACGCCACGGCGGCGGAGCATTTTCCGGCAAGGACTGTACAAAAGTAGACCGTTCCGCAGCTTATGCGGCACGCTATGTAGCAAAAAATATCGTAGCAGCCGGGCTGGCAGATAAATGCGAAATCCAGCTGTCTTATGCAATCGGGGTTGCGCAGCCGACTTCTGTTATGGCGGATACATTCGGTACAGGAAAGCTGGCGGATGAGCGTCTTGTGGAGATTATCAGGGAAAACTTTGACCTGCGTCCGGCTGGAATTATAAAAATGTTAGATTTAAGGAGACCGATTTACAAACAGACAGCTGCTTACGGACACTTTGGCAGAAATGATCTGAACCTGCCGTGGGAAGCTCTGGACAAAACGGAAGTGCTTAAAAAATATCTGGAACAGGCATAAACGCTGCAGGATTTTTCATGCGGGGCATGGCGAATGAAGGATGTCTGTGCTTCAACTGCGATATATTTTAGAAAAAATTAAGAATCTTTTCCGTGAAATTTTATATGAAATTACAAACCACATGATATAATAACTGTGAACGGGAACACGCTGAACAAATTAACTGCGCGGTGTGTCAGGCACCGCCGCAGTTATTTTTTTATTAGGGAGTAATTTCATATGAAAATGAGTACAAAACTAATTATTTCTTTTTGTGTAATGGTATTTATGCCGATTCTGCTGGCGGGATTTGCGTTTTTTATTATCAGGGTAATTCAGATGAATGCATCAGGCAGCGAGAGCGGAATTGATATCGGCTCGCTGACCTATCAGATTGACAATTCTCAGATTGGCGTTCTGGTAGAAGATATGGCAGTCTGTATCGTGCTGATTCTTGTTGTGACCGCGCTTTCCATTACAGCGTGGATTTATAAGAGTATCGTTACACCAATCTATCAGCTGGAAGAAGCCGCTCAAAATATTAAAGAGGGCAATCTGGATTTTACGGTTGAGGCAGAAAGCGACGACGAAATGGGCAATCTGTGCCGGAATTTTGAAGATATGCGTCTTCGCCTGAAAGAGTCCGCGGAGGAAAGCCTGGAGGCGGAAAAGCAGAACCGTATTCTGATTAGCAATATTTCCCATGATTTAAAAACACCGATTACAGCCATAAAAGGTTATGTAGAAGGTATTCTGGACGGCGTGGCAGACACACCGGAAAAAGTAGATAAATATATGCGGACCATATACAGCAAAGCGATTGATATGGACCGTCTGATTAATGAGCTGACGCTGTATGCGAAAATAGACACAAACCGCATTCCGTATGATTTTAAAAGGATGAAGGCAGCGGATTATTTTGACGACTGCATCGAAGAAATCGGCCTTGGACTGGAAGCGGAGCATATCGGGCTGTCTTACTTTAATTATGCGGGAGATGAAGTAGAGATTATCGCGGACCCGGAGCAGTTAAAGCGCGTGATTAATAATATCATCGGAAATTCGATTAAATATATGGATAAAGAACACGGCCTGATTAATATCCGTGTCAAAGATGTAGGGGATTTTATCCAGATAGAAATAGAAGACAACGGAAAGGGAATTGCACAAAAAGACCTGCCGTATATTTTTGACCGTTTTTACCGGACGGATGCTTCCAGAAATTCCGCAACGGGAGGCAGCGGCATTGGCTTATCCATTGTAAAGAAAATCGTGGAAGACCATGGGGGCAAAATATGGGCAACCAGCAAAGAATCTACAGGCACTGTCATGTATTTTGTAATACGCAAATATCAGGAGGTTCCAAATGAATAAGATATTGATTATTGAAGACGAAATGGCAATTGCAGAATTAGAAAAGGACTACCTGGAACTGAGCGGCTTTCAAGTAGAAATGGAAACAGACGGAAAGCAGGGACTTAAGAAGGCGCTTGAAGAAGATTACAACATGATTATACTCGACCTGATGCTTCCCGGCATGGACGGCTTTGAGGTCTGCAGACAAATCCGGGGGCATAAAAATCTGCCGATTTTAATGGTATCTGCCAAAAAAGACGATATCGATAAAATCCGCGGCCTGGGAATGGGTGCGGATGATTACGTAACAAAACCGTTTTCCCCAAGCGAACTGGTTGCAAGAGTAAAAGCGCATCTGGCCAGATATGAGCGGCTGATTGGAAGCGGAGTGCCGCAGAATGATATTGTGGAAATCCGCGGAATCCGCATTGATAAGACTGCAAGAAGAGTCTGGATTAACGAAGAGGAAAAACAGTTTACAACCAAAGAATTTGACCTGCTTGTATTTCTGGCCCAGAATCCGAACCGGGTGTTTACAAAGGATGAACTGTTTAAAGAAATCTGGGATATGGAATCCGTAGGCGATATTGCAACGGTGACGGTGCATATCAAAAAAATTCGCGAAAAAATAGAACTGAATACGGCAAAGCCGCAGTATATTGAGACGATTTGGGGCGTAGGGTACAGATTTAAGATGTAAAAAATGGCTGATGCTGAACAGAGGGCTGAAAATCATGACACAGAGTTTGAAAATATTATATGAAGATGCAGATATCATTGTCTGTATCAAACCGCCCGGCACCGCTTCGGAGACTAAGAGAAGCGGGCAGCAGGACATGGTAAGCCTGATTCGCAATTACCGCTATCAAAAAGGCGAAGAGCCGTATGCAGGACTCATTCACCGCCTTGACCAGCCTGTTGAGGGCATTCTGGTATTCGGGAAGCATGCCGCGGCCTCTGCCGCATTAAGCCGCCAGCTTGCACAGGGAAATTTTTCAAAAATATATCTGGCAGTAACAGAAGGGAATATGCCAGACAATCAGGGAAGGCTGTGCGATTTTCTAAAAAAAGACAGCCGCAGCAATACATCCAGAGTCGTGCCGGAGAGAGAGCCGCAGGCAAAAAAGGCAGAGCTGCTTTATCAGGTATTAAAAACCGATGCAGAGCAGATTCCGGTTCACAATCTGGTCAGAATACAGCTGCTGACAGGGCGACATCATCAAATCCGCGTACAGATGGCGCATTCCGGGACGCCTCTTTTTGGAGACAGAAAATACGGCGGCTTTAAAGATTTGCAAAAGAACCCGAAAGAAAGCGGACTCGGACTGTGTGCCTGTGAGCTGGCATTTGCACATCCGGTAACAGACAAAGCATTAAAATTTCAAATATATCCGTCACAGCCGGTCTTTCAAAAATTCGCAAAATATTTTCCCGCAAAAGACAGGGAAATTTCCAGAAGTATGAATATTTTCTAAAAAGTAACAAGGCTTCAGGGATGTTTTGAATACATAAATCAGAATGAATTTCAGCATACTTTTTGTATGAAATGGTATGAAAGAGACAACGTTAAAAAAGCAGTTTTATTAACAGGAGTTACGCTGGCAGTATATCTTTTCATGAGATACGTTCTGCCTATTGTGATTCCTTTTTTATTAGGCGGACTTTTAGCTGTGCTGCTGCATCCGATTGTGGAGAAGGTGGTGAAAAAAACTGGCAGAGGCAGGAGCATGATTTCGATGCTTATAGTAACAATTGTGCTGGCAGCAGTCGCAGCAGTATGCTTTTTTGCGGGCCGTGCAGTCTGTGCACAGCTTGCGGAGCTTGCAAAAAATGCGGAGTCGATTGAGAGCAGCATCCGTGACCTGTGGTGCGACTGCTGTGCGCGGGTAGAGAGCGGTTTTGGAGTACAGATTGGCGAAGCGGAGCAGATATTTGCCAGAATGCAGAGCAGGGTCAAATCCGGATTTCAGTCCCGTACACTCCCGTATCTTTTAAAAAATTCAGTTGTGTTTGCGAAACTTGTGTTTTCGGCTATGGGCGTTGCACTTGTATCAGTGATTTCAGGAATGCTGATTTTAACAGATTATCCGCAGATTTCCACCGCACTCCATAAATCGGAAATCGGAAAGCTGGCAGTACAGGTGAAGCATCATGCAAAAGAAGCCGGAGGCACGTATCTGAAAGCCCAGATTGTGATTTTGCTGGTTATCAGCCTGATATGCGTGGCAGGCCTGTTTCTGACCGGGAATTCTTATGCGCTGTTAGCCGGAATGGGAATCGGAATCTGCGATGCGCTTCCATTTATCGGGACAGGTACGATTTTTGTACCCTGGATGATTATCGATATTATCAATGGAAAATATGTTGTGGCAGCAGTGTACGGGCTGCTGTATGTGATATGCAGTTTTGTACGGCAGCTGTTAGAGCCAAGGCTGATTGGAGCGAGGCTGGGATATCCGCCGATTGTTGTGCTGATGAGTATTTATATCGGGATACATGTGTATGGGGCCGGCGGGGTGCTGCTGGGGCCGGGGTCGGCGTTTTTGATTTATGAATTGTATACGGCGGGGCGGATGGCGATGGAAAAGTGAGAGGATGGCTGAATGTCAGGGTGGATTTGGCCTCTCGGACGCCGGGTGACGGGGAGATGACCTGGCTTCCTGTTCCGATTCCAGAATGTTAAGAAGCCCTAAGTATTCTGCATTTACGCTGTGGCTGCGGACGGACGCGGCACCTAGTTCGCCCTGGCTTCTTGCCAGCAGCTAAAGGTGCCGCTGTGGCTTCGCCGCCTGTTTTTTGAGCAGAATACTAAGGGCTTCTAAACATTCTTCCTAAGTCACAGGAAGCCAGGTCATCTCCCCGTCACCCGGCTGGTTTTCGCAGGCTTTACGTGAAAATTGGCAGAAGCTGCGTGGAATGGATGTATGGGTGGCTGATGAAGTGCTGCTGGAAGGAAAAGAGATTATTTTTTTGGATAATTGGCTGGTTTATAATATTAGCATCAGTTTACAAGTTTTTGATTTGATATAACGTCAGTTTACATGTTTTTGATTAGGTACACGATATAGATTTAATTATCATGACTATATGCAATATTTAGCATGAATTTTACAATAAGATACCAAAATCTAAAAAGCTGTAAACTGTTGCTTGATATAAGATACAGATAAATATAGAGACGAATATATACAAGATTGAGTATTGATTGTTACAAAAATACATCGAAATCTGAAAAGATGTAAGGGGGTGTAACATTAGTTTACAAGTTTTTAATTCCATACTATATATATTATACTGCTATAAATAAATACAATATATTGTCCTGACTTTTATAAAAATATATTAGAATCCCCAAAATTGTAAATGGATGTGGTTTATAAGCGGTTTGTGTGAAAAATAGAAAATTTTGTATATAACTACTATTTGGCAAACTAATATAAAGTGCTGCCGGAAAGAAATAGGATTATTTATCAGATATCCGGCTGGCATAACAGGATTATGGGAAAAACTGAAAAAGCTATGTAGAAATGATATGCGGGGAACTTACAGAAAAGTGTCTCTTGAAAAATACTGCATCCAAACAATATCTAAACTGCCTCCAGTATGTTTCACGTAACATTTTCCAATAACCAGCCGGGAGAGGGGATTTGCCTGGTCTTGGGGCGGCTTTGGAAGAATGTTTAGAAGCCCTTAGTATTCTGCTCGAAAAACAGGCGGCGAAGCCGAAGCGGCACCTTTAGCTGCTGGCTGCAGGCCAGGGCGAACTAGGTGCCGCGACCGTCCGGGGCCACTGCGCAGATGCAGAATACTTAGGGATTCTTAACATTCTGGAGGGTCGCCCCAAGACCAGGCAAATCCCCTCTCCCGGCGTCCGCGCAGCCAAAATCCCCCTTCCCGTCATCCTCAACAAGCACCCGCAAACCCAGAAATAAATAATTCTTCTAACTTGACATCCGCATAATATGACGCTAGAATAAATCGGTATACAGGATGTCTTTCGTCTGACCCCACAGGCATCCCGCAATCAATAAGCTTCGTTATGCATAAGGCAGAAACATAAAAGGAGAATGAAAATGGCCAAGGACAAAAAATTAGTGGAATCCATTACCAGCATGCAGGAGGATTTTGCACAATGGTATACCGATGTAGTAAAAAAAGCAGAACTGATTGACTATTCTTCCGTAAAAGGATGCATGATTATCAAACCGGCTGGTTATGCACTCTGGGAAAATATTCAGAAAGAATTAGACCGCCGTTTCAAAGAAACAGGGGTACAGAATGTATACATGCCGTTATTTATTCCAGAAAGCCTGTTAAATAAAGAAAAAGACCATGTAGAAGGATTTGCGCCGGAAGTTGCCTGGGTTACGCACGGCGGACAGAGTGAGCTGCAGGAGCGGCTGTGCGTGAGGCCGACTTCAGAAACATTATTCTGTGATTTTTATAAAAATGATGTGCAGTCTTACCGCGACCTGCCGAAAGTATATAATCAGTGGTGTTCTGTCGTAAGATGGGAAAAAGAGACAAGACCGTTTCTGCGTTCCAGAGAATTTCTGTGGCAGGAGGGGCATACGGCTCATGCAACTGCGAAAGAAGCCCAGGAGCGGACAGAGCAGATGTTAGAAGTTTACGCTAAATTCTGTGAAGAAGTGCTTGCGATTCCGGTTATCTGCGGACAGAAAACAGAAAAAGAAAAATTTGCAGGAGCGGAAGCGACTTATACAATTGAAGCGCTGATGCATGACGGAAAGGCACTGCAGTCAGGAACGAGTCACAATTTTGGAGACGGTTTTGCAAAGGCTTTTGGGATTCAGTATACAGATACAAATAATCAGCTGCAGTATGTACATCAGACCTCTTGGGGACTCAGCACCCGGATTATCGGAGCGATTATTATGGTGCACGGAGATGATTCCGGCCTGGTTCTGCCGCCGGCAATTGCTCCGGTACAGGTTATGGTCGTGCCGATTCAGCAGCAGAAAGAAGGCGTATTAGATAAAGCGAATGAGATTTTTGAAACGCTGAAAGCAGATTTCCGTGTAAAAGTGGATGACAGCGAGAAAAGTCCTGGATGGAAATTTGCGGAACAGGAAATGCGCGGAATTCCGGTACGTATCGAAATAGGGCCGAAGGATATTGAAAAAGGACAGTGTGTGCTGGTTCGCAGGGATACGCGGGAAAAATATCAGACAGCGTTAGAGGATGTGCCGGCTGAGCTTGCGAAGCTTTTAAAGACAATCCAGTCAGATATGTATGAACGGGCAAAAGCGCACAGGGATTCTCATATATCGGATGCTTTGAATTACGAAGAATTTAAAGAAGCACTCGAAAAAAAGCCTGGATTTATCCGCGGCATGTGGTGCGGCAGCCAGGAATGCGAAGATAAAATCAAAGAAGAAACGGCAGCCACATCGCGCTGTATGCCGTTTGAACAGGAGCAGATTTCGGATGTATGCGTCTGCTGCGGCAGGCCGGCTAAAAAATTAGTCTTCTGGGGAAAAGCGTATTAAGCATCTGCAGAAGGCTGTGACAGAACATACTGAATAGAAAAGGAAGTGCTGTAAATCAATATAGAAACGAAAATCGAACTGCCTCAAAAGGTGAAATTTATCTTAGATGAACTTGCCAGTCATGGGTATGAAGCCTATGCCGTAGGCGGATGTGTCCGTGACAGCCTCTCAGGCAGAAGCCCAAAGGACTGGGATATTACAACATCAGCGCTCCCGCTGCAGGTGAAAGCATTATTTAAAAGGACAATAGATACCGGGCTGCAGCATGGCACGGTAACAGTCATGCTCGGCCGGGAGGGATATGAGGTAACGACTTACCGGATTGACGGCGAATACACAGATGCCAGGCATCCCAGAGAAGTTATATTTACGCCAAGTCTTCTGGAAGATTTAAAGCGGCGTGATTTTACGATTAACGCAATGGCTTATAATGAACAGGAAGGGCTGGCGGATGCTTTTGACGGTGCGGGTGATTTAAAAAAAGGGATTATCCGGTGTGTGGGAAATCCCAAAGACCGTTTTGAAGAAGACGCACTGCGCATGCTGCGGGCAGTCCGGTTTGCGGCACAGCTGGGATTTCGCATTGAAAGCCAGACACAGAATGCCATAAAAGAGCTGGCGGGAAACCTGAAAAAAATAAGCGCAGAGCGGATTCAGGCCGAACTGGTAAAATTAGCCGTTTCCCCGCATCCCGAGCGTATGAGAGATGTTTATGAGCTGGGCATTTCTGCGGTGATTCTGCCGGAATTTGATGATGTGATGGCAACAGAGCAGAATCATCCGCATCACTGTTATAATGCGGGAGAACATACGATTCGTGCCATGCAGAACATCGAGCCGGATAAAATACTGCGGCTTGCGATGCTGTTTCATGATATTGCAAAACCGCTCTGCAGGACGACGGATGCAGACGGGACAGACCACTTTCACGGGCATCCTGAAAAAAGTGCACAGATGGCGGCTAAAATTTTCAGGCGGCTGAAATTTGACCGGAATACAATGGACGCGGTGTGCGCTCTTGTGCGCTGGCACGATGATAATCCGCCGCTGTCTGAAAAAAGTATACGAAAGGCCGTCAGGAAAGCCGGGCCAGACCAGTATCCGGCACTGTTTGCCGTAAAAAGAGCGGATATTTTAGCACAGAGCGGGTATCAGCGCAGAGAAAAGCTGGACTATGTGAATGAATATGAAAGACTGTATTACAAAATTCTGGAAAAAGAAGACTGCCTGAGCCTGAAGCAGCTCGCTGTCACAGGCCGCGATATTATGGAGCTGGGCGTAAAGCAGGGGAAAGAGATTGGAGAAATTTTAAACAGGCTGCTGGATTTTGTGCTGGAAGAGCCTGAGAAGAATGAACGCATGTGTCTGCTGCGGAAAGCGCGGGAGTATCTGGCTGCTGCAGAAGAAATGACACAGGAAGATACCCGGGATTTCAATGAAAACTGAAAAATCGATGGAAAGAAAAGGACAGTGAGATGAAAATGCCGCGAAAGCGATTGGATTTAAAGGACAGTGAGATGAGAATAAAAGCAGGAGGCTGTATAAAAACTGCCCGGATTCTGCTTCCGGTTCTTCTGTGCATTCTCTGTGTTTTTTTATTGCAGAACAGAAAAATACAAAAGAACGAAATCAGACAGCTGAGTGAAAAACTGGAAGAAATGGAGCGCAGCCAGCTGGAGATTGATACGATTAAAGAAGAAATCAGGCAGATTTCCAAGTATTCTGTTACAGAGTACAATTATACTTCCATTATTCATTTTTCAGAAAAAAATACGATTTATGGCTTTGAAATTCCGCTGACTGGAAATAATTTCATTGCTACGATTGATGGAAAAATGAACATCGGCATTAATGGAGATGAGGTGGATTTTACAGAAAACAGGGACGCGGACGGGAAGGTAACACAGGTCAAGGTAATCCTGCCGCATTCAGAAATTCAGGACAATTACACAGAGGCGGAATCGTTAAAGGTATACGATGAAAAAAATAATATATTTAATCCTGTAAAGGTATCGGAATATAATGACAGAATTGTAGAAGCGGAAGAACGGGAGAAAAAGAAAGTGCTGGAAAGCGACATATTGGAAAAGGCAGATGAAAGAATCCGTTTTCTGCTGACAGCCCATTTTCAGGCACTATATGGAAACGGTGTAAAAATTACATGTGAGTTTCAAAGCGCTGCCTGACAAACATCTGATACAATCAGGAATATTCCGGCACCTCTCCTCATAAGATGAATGGACACGTTAATGCGTGATTTTTCATCTTATTGGAGGGGTGTTGCTGTGTATAACCGGACAGAAATCATTTTAGAAGCGTATCCATGTGAATTTACTGATATACAAAAAGGCAGAGGCGTTTACATATGCCTGTGTCAGGACGGCAGCAAAAAAATTCTAAAAGAGTTTTCCGGCTCTGCATCAAAAGCCGGGCTGCTGGACCGATTCCTGAAGTATTTGAAAGACCATGGAAGCATTGCAGAACAGATTGTATACACAAAAGAAGAGCAGGTACTGTTTACCGATATCGATGAAACACGTTACTATATGCGCACCTGGTTTGACGGCAGGGAATGTGATACGAGAAACCGGGAAGATATTCTGTGTGCAGTACGCAGACTGGCTGCCTTACATCTGGATACGGCTGGCTTTGAGGAAGAACTGCCTCCTAATATGTGCCATACCCCGGAATTTTTAGAACAGGAATATGACAGACATACCAGAGAACTGCATAAGGTTTACAATTACATAAGGACGAAAAAGAAGAGAAATGAATTTGAGACCCGCTTTCTGAATGAATACAGCTATTACCTAAAGCAGGCGGATGATGCGGTTCACAGGCTGCAGAACATGGACAAAGAGCCTTCTGAGCAGTTTTTTGGAATCTGCCACGGAGATTACAGCCAGCATAATCTGCTGTTTACGGCAAACGGACCGGTTATCATTAATTATGAACGCTTTTGTAAAGATGCTTATATCAGCGACTTTGCGCATTTTTTCCGTAAGATTATGGAAAAGCATAACTGGAATACGGGGCTTGGAATGGATTTAATCAGCGCTTATGATAAAGTGCGCAGGCTGGAGAGATGGGAACTGCAGCAGCTGGGTGTGAGGATGGTGTATCCGGAAAAATTCTGGAAGGTGGCGAATCATTATTTTAATTCGAAAAAGAGCTGGGCGAATAACCGGGATAGTGAAAAGCTGGGGAAAATCTGTGCGCAGGAGAAGGAGAGGACGGAGTTTTTGAGGATACTGTCTTATTTTGTGCAGGGGTGAAAATATTTCCAGGGGGGATGGCGGGGAGAGTGTTAAATTATAAATAGGATAGTCTGGGGGAGGGATAGCTGATGGTTATACGCTGTTTCTTTTGGGACGCCGTACGGAGAAATTTTTTCCTTCGGATGTTCCGCTTCCAAAAAGCAGGAAGTTCTAAGTTTTCTGCGGAAAGGTGCTGGCAGCGGACGGACCGGCGCCTGATACCCTGGCGTTACTGGCTGGTGTAAGCTGTGGCACTGGCAGGCGCCTTTTGGGGACTTCGGGGGTTTGACAGACGGCAGACAGTGCGTCCCCAAATCCTGGTTATTGAGCAGAAAACTAAGAACTTCCAGCTTTTTTCCAGAGCCATTGAAAAGCATCCGAAGGAAAAAATTTCTCCGTCCGGCTGGTAATGTGAGAATTTACGATTAAGAACGGGCTGGTTAAGTGAGAATTTATGTTTAAGAACGGGCTTGGTTAAGTGAGAATCTACGTTTTAAAACAGACTGGTTAAGTGAGAATTTACGATTAAGAACGGGCCGGTTAAGTGAGAATTTATGTTTAAGAATGGGCTTGGTTAAGTGAGAATTTACGATTAAGAACAGGCCGGTTAAGTGAGAATTTATGTTTAAGAACGGGCTGGTTTAATTTTGAAGACATGAAGTTAAAGAATTGCGGTGATGTAAATTCTAGTGATAATGAGATAGCTCTCCATTTGGCAAGACTCAGGGATAGTGAAGTCTGATTTGGGCCAGTGCATAGCAAAATTTTGATGGCCGTTTTACTGACTGGAAATTTTGCACAATACTGGTATGAACAGGATGTGATAAAGTCTGATTTCTGACTGGATAGAGTATGGGTAAATTATATTGCGGATGACAGGTAAATCTGTTATGAGCAGGCATATGAAGCGGGGGTTTACGAAGGAAAGGAAGGCACTGAAAAATGGATGCTGATAATGAACTGCTGAAGAATCTGGATAAATTGCATACGACCGAATTAGGTGTGGAACGCATTAAAAGAAATTTGTCTTTGGATACAGATGATGTGGTAAACTGGTGCAAAGCGAAAACCAATTCTGCAAGTGCTGCTATTACACGAAAGGGAAAAAACTGGTATGTAAGTGTAGAAAATTATGTTTTAACGATAAATGCGCATAGTTACACAATTATTACAGCACACATGGAAAAGAAATGAACTAATGAACTATGTCATATACGAAAAAAGCCTTTTAGATATATATGATGTAGTAAGCTGATTCGAAACTAAAATCAATTTTTGCAGTGCTGATATAACACGAAACGTAAAAAACTGGCATGTGTGCGCAGTAAGTGAAATTTAACAATAAATGCGTTTAGTTACCAAATTATTACAGTACACCAGTTTACAAATTTTTATTTGATACAAGATACAGATTAAATAGAAGCGAGTATATACAAAATATAGTATTGATTATTACAAAAATATATCGAAATCTGAAAAGCTGTAAGCTGATGTTACAGTACATAGAGAAAAGAAATAAATTCCGCCATTTACGAATCAAAAGACTTTTCTTTTACTGGTCCGAGTGGAATTAACACATTATGAAAGAGAATGGAATTGTCAGACATTTTTTGGAATCATTGTAAAGTGCATGTTTTATAGCATGATACGTCAAATTTACACAGAAATACAGACACTTCCCAAGGTCCCTATTTGCTTTCAGACTTTATAGCAAGATACCTATCTGAAAAGCAAGAATATCTATCTGAAAAGCAAGAATATCTATCCAAAAAGCAAGAGCACCTATCTAAAAATCTAGAGTACCTATCTGAAAAAAAGAAAATTTTACATATTAATCAGCCAGTTCTGGCTGAACCTGCATTCCAAACCCGGCAACACGTCACCTGATTTCTGATTTTATTTTAAAGCTCCAAAACAAAAGCGACTTGCCATACCGTAATTTCTACTACTGTAAATTCAGCCAAAATCAGCCGGGCGGGGAAATTTTTTCCTTCGGATGCGACTCTGGAAAAAAGCTGGAAGTTCTTAGTTTTCTGCTCAATAACCAGGATTTGGGGACACACATCCTTCAGCTTGCTAAAACTTTCAAGTCCCCAAAAGGCGCCTGCCAGTGCCACAGCTTACAGCAGCCAAAAGCCGTCTGCCAGTGTCACAGCTTACAGCAGCCAAAAACGCCAGGGCATCAGGCGCCGGTCCGTCCGCTGCCAGAACCTTCCCGCAGAAAACTTAGAACTTCCTGCTTTTTGGAAGCGGAGCATCCGAAGGAAAAAA
>CANDJC010000119.1 GCA_947384955.1 uncultured Eubacterium sp.
CGTCCCGTCCGGGGCCACAGTGTAAATGCAGAATGCTTAGGGATTCTTAACATTCCGGAGCCGTCCCAGGAATCCGGTGCATCTTCCCGTCACCCGGCGTCCGCGCAGCCATAATATCCCCCCCTTTTTTTGTCTAACCTGCACACAGGCATCTCCTGCCATGCATTCATATTTTACACAAATTTTACATCTGGATAACTTGGATTTTACCTGGATATAATAAGATACTGTCATCATATCAGCAGTCAGAAAAAAGTACAGCCTGTTATCATATTTTGCAGTCAGAAAGAAAGTATGCTCCGTCATGATAAAACAGTCTGTACAGTGAAGCGAAAGGAATGTGAGTGATTATGAAAGATACCTTGCAGATTCTGTTTGGCCTGCTTGGAGGCCTTGCGGTTTTTATCTTTGGCATGAACATGATGAGTGAGTGTCTGCAGAAAGCAGCTGGTGAAAAAATGAAAAGCATCCTCGCGCTGCTTACGAAAAATCCGGTTATGGGAGTGCTTGCGGGAGCGCTTACAACGGCTGTGCTGCAAAGCAGCAGCGCGACGACGGTAATGGCGATTGGGTTTGTAAGCGCGGGGCTTATGAGCCTGCCGCAGGCGGTTTCGATTATACTGGGTGCAAATATCGGAACGACGATGACGGCTCAGATTATTGCATTTAAAATCAGTGATTATATTTATCTGTTTATTTTTGCGGGATTTGCGGTTTCTTATATCGCGAAAACGGAAAAAGCAAAGAATATCGGACAGACTGTTTTTGCATTCGGGCTTTTGTTTTTGGGCATAGAAACAATGGGGACAGTCATGAAGCCGTTAGCTTCCAGTCCTTTTTTTATAAATATGATTGATAAGGTATCGGATATTCCGGTACTCGGCGTATTGGCGGGAACCCTGATGACGCTTGTTGTCCAGAGCAGCTCCGCGACGATTGCGGTGCTGCAGAACTTTGCCTCTCAGCCGGCGGCGGACGGGGTTTCGAGCATTCTTGGCCTGGCAGGGGCGATTCCGTTTCTGTTAGGCGATAATGTCGGTACAACCATTACGGCCCTCTTAGCAAGTATCGGCCAGGCAAAAGACGCAAAGCGTACTGCTTTGGCACACTGTATTTTCAATCTTTCGGGATGCTTTTTATTTATCTGGTTTATCCGTCCTTTTGCAGCCGTCATTCGCTGGATTTCTCCGGCGGGGCCTGAGGTGGAAGTGATTTCCAGGCAGATTGCAAACGCGCATACGCTGTTTAATCTGGTTATGACACTGATATGGACACCTCTGCTTCCATATATGGTAAAGATTGTCACTGCACTGGTACGCGAGAGTACAAGAGCGCCGCAGCCTTTATCCGCTCCGGTATATTTAGACAGCAAGCTGACCGCACAGCCGGCGGCAGCACTCCAGCTTGTGGAAAAAGAAACTATCCGCTGCGGTGAAATGACAGAGGAACTGCTCGAAGAGATGGCACTGACAGTGCGGGCGGACGACGCGGCGCTTTTGAATTCCATACAAAGAAATGCAGGGAATGCCCGCGGACTGAACGAAGGAATTACAGAATATCTGTCGGATTTAGTTTCAGCCGGAAGCATGACTGAGGAACAGGCAAATGAAGCGGCAGGCATTCTGCATCTTTTAAGCGATTTTGACAGAATTGCGCTTTTATGTGCGGAAATGGCAGATTATCTGAAGGATAAGCTGGATAAAAAATATAAATATTCCAAAGAAGCTATGAAGGACCTGGAGAAAAGCTTTGTGCTGATAGGGGAAATGTACCAGGAGGCTTTTGGGGTGATTTTAAACGGAGACGGGGACAGGGAAAAGAAAATCAGGAAGAAAAAGGAAAAGGTGCTGGAATTAAGCTTCAGTATGCGGAAAGCACATCTGGAACGGGTTTCTAAGGGAAAATGCAGCGCGAAGCTGACTAAACCGTTTCAAAAGATATTGAATACGTTAGACCGTATTAGCAACAGCTGTGTGAATATTGCAGATACGGCGGCAGAGATGAGGCTGTGACTTGGGGCTGATACTAAAATACCATGCAGAAAAAAGCTAACCATGCAGAAAAAAGCTGACCATGCAGAAAAAAGCTGACCATGCAGAAAAAAGCTGACCATGCAGTAAAGATTTCCCACAACACTAAAAATCTGTCACACACTAAAAGATTTACCAAAACATTTACATCATTCAAGTAAAGCTCTCCAAAAACCAGCCGGATGACGGAGAGAGGACATGGCTTTCAGCGACATTGGAGGAATGTTTAGAATCCCTTAGTATTCTGCCCGAAAAACAGGCGGCGAAGCCGAAGCGGCACCTTTAGCTGCTGGCTGCAGGCCAGGGCGAATTAGGTGCCGCGACCGTCCGCAGCCATAACCTGAATGCAGAATACTTAGGGATTCTTAACATTCCGGAGCCGGAGCCGGAAGCCATGTTCTCTCCCCGTCATCCGGCGTCCGCGAAGCCGCTCAATCCTCTCCCCTCCATCCGTTAACCGCGAAGCCACTCAATTCTCCCCGTCATCCGTCAACCGTAAAGCCACTCAATTCTCCCTGTCATCCGCCAGCCGCGAAGCCACTCAGCCCTCTCCCCACCATCCGCCAGCCGCGAAGCCGCCAAATCCCCGAAACAGAATTCCCATCCCCAGGCTTGCATTTCTCCCTCTAAATTGCTATAATGAATCTGTCGCTTTAAAGCGTAAAAGAGAATGCAAAGGAGCAGCGCAGATTTATGAATTATTTAGATGAATTACAGGCCAGTCTGTCGGCATGTGACGAACAAATCTTAGAATGTCTGATAAAAAGAAATGAAATCGCAGAAGACATTATCAAATACAAAAAAACCCATAACATGCAGATTTTGCAGCCGGAGCAGGAAGAGCGTCAGATGCAGAAGCTGAAAGAAGAGACAGAGGGCAGGAAGCATGCGATGGAGGTAATGGATGTTTTTAAGTGTATTACATACAGCAGCAGGAAAATCCAGGCGCGTCATCTGTTCCATTACAATATTGTACTAATCGGGTTTATGGGAAGCGGAAAGTCGACGATATCGGATTATCTGAGCAAGATGTTTGCAATGGAAACAGTAGAAATGGACCGCATTATTTCAGAGCGGGAAGGCATGAGTATTTCCGATATATTTGATGTGCATGGGGAAGAGTATTTCAGGAATCTGGAAACGAATCTGCTGATTGAAATGCAGTCAAAAAGCAATGTGGTAATTTCCTGCGGAGGCGGTACGCCGATGAGAGAGAGAAATGTGGCAGAGATGAAGAAAAACGGGCGGGTTGTGCTTTTAGCTGCCAGTCCGGAAACGATTTATGAGCGGGTAAAGGACAGCCATGACCGTCCGCTTATTGAGAATCATAAAAATGTGCCGTATATTTCACAGCTTATGGAAAAACGCAGGGAGAAGTATGAAGCGGCGGCAGATATCAGGATAGAAACAGACGGAAAGGACAAGCTGGCTGTCTGCGAGGAACTGGTTCAAAGGCTTTTGGAAATGGACAGGCCGGGAGGTTTGAAATGAATGCAGTTGTGGTAAGAAATGTAAAAATCGGCGAAGGAATTCCCAAAATCTGTGTGCCGATTGCGGAGTCCGGGAAAGAAGACATTATCCGTGAGGCGGAATTTTTTTCCTCGATTCCGGGAGATATTGTGGAATGGCGTGCGGACTGGTTTGAACATGCTTTTGATACTGAAAAAGTATTAGATGTGTTAAAAGACCTGCGTGCTGTGCTGAAAGAAACACCGGTTCTGTTTACTTTTCGTACGTTAAAAGAAGGCGGAGAGAAGGCAGTTAAGCTGTGTGTTTATGCAGATTTAATCAAAGCGGCGGTACGCTGCGGGTATGCGGATCTGGTGGATGTGGAGGTGTTTGCCGGTGATGCTGCCGTAAGAGAGATTGTGGACACAGCACATGCGAACGGTGTGAAGGTGGTGGCGTCAAATCATGATTTTGAAAAAACACCGGATAAAGATGAAATGATAAGAAGGCTTTGCAAGATGCAGGAGCTTGGAGCAGATATTACAAAGATTGCCGTTATGCCGCAAAGCAAAAAAGATGTGCTGACACTTCTTGCAGCAACGGAAGAAATGTACCGGGAACATGCAGACCGGCCGATGATTACAATGTCCATGTCTGGGACAGGTGCACTCAGCCGTCTGTGCGGGGAAGTGTTTGGGTCTGCAATGACATTTGGCGCTGCAGGGAAAGCGTCTGCACCGGGACAGATGGAGGTAAAGGAGCTGGCACAGGTACTGTCTCTCCTGCACAAGAGTCTGTAATGCATAAGCGCTGCATCCAAACTGTTAACTAAATTGAAAATTTTGAAACAATTATGGAAAAAAATGTACGCATATGTTATAATGTGAAAAGGATTTCAACAGTAACAAGGAGCGATGCAGATGAATATAGCAGAAATTGCAAAACTGGCAGGTGTATCCAGTGCAGCTGTTTCGCGTTATTTTAATAACGGACATATCTCAGATGAAAAGAAAGAAGCCATCCGCAAAATTGTGGAAGAAACGGGATACCGTCCGTCGGTACAGGCGCAGACGCTGCGGACAAAGAAGACCAAAATGATCGGGGTCATTGTGCCGAAAGTGGCCTCTGCTTCGATTGGAAGAATTGTGGAAGGTATTTTGTCGATATTAGGCAGCAGCCAGTATCAGACGCTTTTAGCGGTGACACAGAATGACCCGAAAAAGGAATCGGAATATCTGACTGCGTTTGACGATAAGCAGGTGGACGGGGTGATTCTGGTAGCGACTGTATTTACGGCAGAGCATAAGCGCATTTTAAAGAATCTGCGTGTGCCGGTTGTGATTGTCGGACAGCGGTTATCCGGGTACTGCTGTGTATTTCATGATGATTATCACGCAGCGTATGATCTGACCAGACTGCTGATGGAGAAGGGAAGAACGTCTCTTGGGTATATCGGAGCAATACTTGAGGACAAGGCAGTGGGAGCAGAGCGCTACCGCGGATTTTGCGATGCAGTGCGGCAGATGGGGCATGCAGAACTAGTGTCGAATGCTGTGACGGCAGAATTCAGCATTGCATCCGGATATGAAAAGGCGGGAGAGCTGTTTCGGATGTGCCGGAATCTGAATGGGATTGTATGTGCGACGGATACGATGGCAGCCGGGGTTATGCAGTACCTGGGCGAGCATGGGATTGATGTGCCGGGACAGGTCATTGTGGCCGGACAGGGGGATTCGGATATGGCAAAGGTAACAGCGCCGCCGTTAATTACGGTGCATTATTCTTATGAACAGAGCGGGGAGATTGCCGTAGAAATGCTGCTGGAAACGCTGAAAAAGGGAAAAGCGGATACGAAGGAGATAAAGCTGGGATATCATATTGTGGATGTGGAGGCATCATAGAATTGAAAAAATTTAATGTAAACGGTTGTCTGCTATAAAGAAAAAACCTGGTCACAGCTGACCGGGTTTTTTCCTGGAGTCTTATGCTGCCATGGATGCAGCGTTTTTACTCGATATAGTAAGTATAATTGTCTTTGCGCGGCTCGGCGGATTTTGGCTCTTCATCGGAATAGCCAAGCACGAGATGTCCGATGCCTTCGTAATCGCCTTCGATACCGGCAGATTTTAAGATTTCTTTTCCTTCTTCGGATTCAAACTCTTCTTTTGCGCGGTGAACCCAGCAGCTGGCAATGCCCAGCTCTTCTGCAGCCAGCATCATATTTCCCATTACAAGGGTGCCGTCATACAGGTGAGTCGGAATTGTTTTATCTGCCAGTACAATCAGTACGACAGGTGCGCCGTAGAACGGGTCTTCGCCTGGTTTTTCCATTATTTTAGCGTTCATGGCGGAGAGTCTGTCACGGACTTCTTTGTTTGTAACTGCAAGAATGACCGGTGACTGGCGGTTCATTCCGGTGGCAGCATAGGTTCCGGCTTTTAAAATGCGCTCCAGCAGTTCTTTTGGAAGCATGTCCGGTTTATAGCTTCTTGTGCTCCTTCTGGAAAAAATGGCTCTCTGCACGGCGCCGACTTCCTGAACCGGCTTTCCGCCTTCTTCGGTCTGGCAGGCAATATCGGTAATGCCGGTCACTTCCGGGGATACCGGAGCAGACAGTTTTATCCATATTTCCACCAGCCCGTTATCATTCATCTGGTTTTTCCGGTGCAGATGCAGGTGATTGCCGTCCGCTGAAGCTTCTACATCACCTGGAACTTCTGCAACAGTAATGTCTGTTGAAAAATATATGCCGAAAGACTGTCCGTAAGACTGATGTCCAAAATGCTCAAGCTTGCATACAAATTTGTAATTTCCGCTTCCGTCTGTGCCGTCTGAGCGGACAGATACGTTCAGGCATTCTTCATCCTTATTAAAATTATAATCTGACATTTGATTTCCTCCTGTTTTTGGGTGTTTTTACGATGACAGTTTCTATTTTAGCATATCTGGGGCAATTTTCCTACTTTATTATATAAAAAAGTAAAAATTGTTTGAATAAACCGGAAAAGCAGGGTAATATAAGTAAGGATATTAAAAGAATGGATAATAAGGAGGATATTTCATGTACGAAATCAAACCGGAATATTTAACAGGTATCGAATTTATTGACAAAGAGCATACCAGACTGTTTGAACTGGCGCAGGAGACGCATGAGCTTTTGAATGATGATTTTTCACAGGATAAGACATCGGAAATTACCCGATTGGTATCAGAGCTGATTGATTATACAAGATATCATTTTTCGCATGAAGAAGAATTTCAAAAAAGCATAAAATATCCGTACATAGAGCAGCATGCCGCACAGCACCGCCAGTTTGAAGACAGTCTTGCAAAGATTGATATTGATGATTTGGAAAATGACCTGGAAGGCCAGAATGAGATGGTGGAAAATATTCTGCAGTTTTTAGTAAACTGGCTGATAAACCATATCCAGAAAGTAGATAAATTGTTAGCAGGATAAATGCCGTCAGTCCGGCTGCTGATAAATAAAAGGAAAGCCGGGAATCTGAGACAGCAGATGATATTGAAGTGCAGGAATCAAAGATGGGTGATGGGATGGTTATGGAAGAGATAAAATCTATTATTAATCCAATTTTTACATTGGATTACCTAATAACAGCAGATGAAAATAAATATTTTGACAGAAAATCAGCTAATGTAAAAGTATCTGATATTGCAAATTTGATTTCTGCATTTGCAAATGCGGAAGGCGGAACAGTTGTCATTGGTATCAGTGATAAAACGAAAAAGATTGAAGGGATTAATGCTTTTGACTCAGAAAAACTAAACAATTTGATTTCCGCGCCAAAAGACTGCTGTAAACCAATGCCGGATTATAAAGAGGAATTTCTTGATGTAATCAATGCTTCTGGAGAAGAAGACAGGATATTGCTGCTGCATATATTTACCAGTGCTGACCAGGTAATCCGCACTAATAATGATTCAACGTTTTTGCGTATCGGTGACAGGACAAAAGAGATAAAAGGAGAGGATTTGAAGAACCTGGAATACAGCAAAAGCACCAGGCATTATGAAGATGAATGCAATATGGATGCTGGGATTTCAGATCTGAGCGAGGAATTATTGACAGCCTATAAAAAGAAAATAGGCGCTGAGGAAATGGATACGCAGAGAGTGTTAAAAGCTCGTGGATTTATAAAAAAGAATGGGGACGGAGAGTATCTGACCAATGCGGCAGTTCTGCTGTTTGCAGAAAATATATTTCAGTTTTATCCGAATTGCAGGATACGCTTTTTGCGGTATGATGGAACGGCAGAGCAGGTAGGGACGAAGATAAATATTATAAAAGATGTGAATTTAGAGTATCCTATATTGAAGATTATTGAGAAAGCAAGAGAATTTGTATCTATGCAGCTGAGGGAATTTACAGCTTTGAACCAGACAACAGGCAGGTTTCAGATAGTGCCTGAATATCCTGAATTTGCCTGGCTGGAGGGTATCGTGAACGCTGTTACGCACCGGGAATATGGAATGACAGGAAGCTATATCAAGGTTTCCATGTTTGATGACAGACTGGAGATTTTAAGCCCGGGCAGGCTGCCGTCTATTGTTACTATAGATAATATCCGTGATACACGTTTTTCGAGAAATCCACGCATAGCCAGGGTGCTGACAGAATTTGGATGGGTAAGGGAACTGAATGAAGGAGTAAAGCGTATTTATGAAGATATGGAGGATTTCTTTTTGGATGAGCCGATATATTCAGAACCGGAACAGTCTGTCAGACTGGTACTGAAAAATAATATTGTAATGCGAACTATGCGCCAGTCTGATCGAACAATTGAGAATATTGGTGACGATATTTGGGATAAGCTTGATGAACTTGAAAGGAAAATACTTGTTTATATGGGAAGTAAGGCAGCTGTTACAAGAGTGGAGCTGGAGCAGCATACGAACCGTTCAGGACGTACTGTGGGAGGGCGGTTACACCATTTAATGGACCTGGGGCTGGTTAAGCGTAATGGAAATAGGTATGATCCGAAACAAACTTACGAAATGGTGTGAGGTACTTCGAAAATAATTGCGAGGTTTTGCGAGGTAATTGCGAGGTTTGTTAGCAGAGTAAATGCCGCCAGCCGGGCTGCTGATAAGTAAAAGGAAAGCCGGGAATCTGAGACAGGTTCCTGGCTTTTGTGTATGCGGATTTTGCATATTTGTTTTTGCAGTAAGATGTCACCTTTTGGCTTTATTGTACGTGTTATGAGTAAGGAGGTGAAATATATGAATCTGGAGGAAGCAGTCAGAACTTACAGCCATATGCTTTACCGCATATGCATTATCATGCTGCGCAATGAACAGGATGCCCAGGATGCGGTTCAGGAAATATACTGCAGATATCTGGAAAAGGCTCCGGTATTTACGGATACAGAACATGAGAAGGCCTGGCTGATCAAAGCAGCGGCTAACAGATGCAGGGACATGCTTCGGTTTCGGGTCCGGCATCCGCAGATTTCCATTGATGAACTTGCGGACAGCCTTATCACGGGGCAGGAGCAGCAGGACACGTTTACAGAGCTGCTCGAGCTGCCAGCCAGGCAGAGAATGGTTATTTATCTTTATTATGTGGAAGGGTACCGGGTAAAGGAAATTGCACAGATGCTCGGAATCTCGCAGCAGGCAGTAAAAAAGCGGATGCAGCGCGGAAGAGAGCAGCTGCGTGTTATTTGGAAGGAGGAATGCTGCAGATGAACAGTGCGAAACTGAAAGAAACGATGAATCAGATTTTTCTGAATGAGGAACTGCAGGAGCAAATGATTAAGAACGTGAAAAAGAATGCAGAGTACAGGCGGAAGAAAATAAAAATCAGAAAAAAAGCAGAAATCGCTGCAGCATCTGCCGCAGTCGTTATTGGAGCTGCCATTCCCATTCAGGCTGGAATCCGTTATCTGGTAAAAGACCGCCTGGAACAGATTCCGGCAAAAGAGCTTCAGGATATCCGTCAGATGCAAAACAGCCAGGAGAATGTGCAGGCAGACGGTTTTTCCAGGAAATATTCCAAAGCGGAGCTGGAGCGCATGGAGTGTCTGGAAGAAGCATATCAGAAAGGAACGTTTCCGAAGCAGACAATCCGGCAGACAGAAAAAGACGGACAGATACCAGACGATTCCCTGTGGTACGATACAGACAGCGGTACTTTTTATCTGCCTGAGCGTGAGCTTACGGATGAAGAGCTGCTGCAGATTATAGACTTTCAGTATACCAGTTCTTATGCCTTAGAGCAGGGATTCGCGGCAAAGAGGGCAAAAAAGGAATGGGAACAGAAAGAAAAGCAGCTGAAGGAAGAAGTGCGAAAGGAAGGAGGAATTACGCAGAAGGAGGCGCAGAGAATTGCTGAGACATATCTGAAAACGGAGTTTGGATGTTCAGGAGAAGAAATGGAATGCCGGATTTTTCTGGATGAACAGAAAGAAAATGCGGTCTGGCATGTCAGCTTCCAGACGCAGGATGCCCATTCTTATACTGCTTACGGAATTGACCTGGATGCCGGAGACGGGAGGCTTTTGGATACGAGCCATGCATCCCTGCCAAAAAGGACAGAATAGACATGACATATCTGGAGTTTGGAAAAAAGGGCAGTTTTTATTAAGACATCCTGTCTGCCTGGTGCTATAATAAAACAAATCGGTACTGTATTCAGACAGAATACTGCCTGAATACAGCACGGGGAAGGAGCATCAGGATATGGAGGAGCATCTGTTAACAAAAAGAATACTTTTATATATAGAAAATCATCTGGACGAGGAGCTGCCAGCAGCCCGGATAGCAGAAGCGCTGCATTATTCGGGATTTTATATAACAAGAGTATTTAAAAGCCATACAGGAATTACACTGCATAAATATATTCAGGGCCGGAGGATGGACGAAGCGGCAAAAAAGCTGGCAGAAACAGAAAAACCGATTGCTGAAATCGCATTTGAGGCAGGATATGGTTCCCAGCAGGCATTTACACTGGCATTTCGCAGTATCTATTTGATAACGCCGCAGAAATACAGGATGAACGGAATATATATTCCGAAGCAGCAGCGTATTTTTATGGGAATGGGTGCAGATACCGTGACTGTTTTACTTTCATTTCAAAGGACAGGGGGGAAATTTGCGGCATGAGCTTTATACCTTATGTGACGGAACAGACGGGCAGGGGAGAGCGCAGCTACGATATTTATTCCAGGCTTTTATCGGACAGGATTGTGTTTCTGGGTGAAGAAGTCAGCGACCGTTCGGCCAGTCTGCTGACTGCGCAGATGCTGTTTTTAGAGTCCGAGGATCCGAATAAAGATATCCAGTTTTATATCAACAGTCCGGGAGGCTCGGTATCGGCGGGATTTGCGGTTTATGATACGATGCAGTATATTCAGTGCGATGTCTGTACGATTTGTTTCGGATTAGCGGCAAGCTTTGGAGCGTTTCTGCTTGCGGGAGGAACGAAAGGAAAACGGATGGCGCTGCCGAATGCCGAGATTATGATACATCAGCCGGCGGTTCACGGAAACGGAATTCAGGGCCAGGCTACGGATATCGGGATTCTGTCGGAGCATATTCTGCGCAGTAAAAAGAGGCTGAATCAGATACTCGCGAGGAATACCGGGAAGACGGAAAAAGAAATTGAAAAGGCTACGGAAAGAGACCATTATCTGTCGGCGGAGGAAGCGCTTGCGTTTGGGTTAATTGATCACATTATTTCAGGACGGACGGCATGATATTTTACTTGATAACCATCTGCCATTAAAGTTTGAAATTTTGCAGGAGGTGCTGTATGGGAAAGGATTTGTGGAGCTTTAAATCGGTAAAGGAGCTGGAAAAGCAGACAGAAGATTTACCAGATACAATTTTAAAAGAACAAATAATGTTACTGGGTAAGAAAACGGATTTTATATTATATGGAAAGCAATTATGAAAAGACAATTTTAATTATGTATTCTAACCCTGAAACAGAATATCCGGTAGCAATTACGCTGGGGAATCGTTTTGAGGAAGACTGTGATTTATTTGCACCAGATTATATCTGCAGCAATAAAGAAGAATTTGAAAAGACAATCAAAGATATTTTAGCATCAGACAGAATTTTAAATATCATTCAGATGCTGTTTTCTAAAGCTTCTATGCTTTCTAGCTAAATTGCCTGCTTTTCTTTATATCTGTGGCAGTTTTCCGCCTACTGCCACAGCCAGGTGCTTCGTCTGGTCAGAAATCAGGGTTTATCACAGCCTGATTCGCGCCAGTGCTGCGATAAAATTTCCAGCTGATGGAACTGCGCCGCCGTTGAAATTTTAGCGCTGCACTGACATAAATGAGACTGTACGAGATTCTGATTTCCGGCCGGACGAAGCGCCCGTCGGCAGTCTGTAAACATTCAGATTCAGTCACCTGAATGCAAAAACAGCGTACAGCCTGTTTCTTTGAAATACCGGATTTTCTCCCAGATATCATCGGGTGTGATTTCAAATGCTTCTGCCAGGCAGTCTGCACAGTAATAGGAAGAAGTTCCGCGGTTTATCAGTTTTTTTGTCATGGCTGCTTCATCCAGGGTAATATTTTTTTTGCATTTCATGCAGTTCATATTCATAGGAAGTCCCGCTAATCGGTGCATTTCACCAGTCTGCAGCGGTAAACCAGACAGTCATGGCCTGGTACGCGGACGGTGCAGTAGTCTCTTTTTACGCCGATGTCCCTGCCGGTAAATACATCTTTCATAGCAAAGCCGTAGCCGGATGAAAAAGGAATCCCGGCATCCGCAAAAATAAATGTAATATCCCGCTCTTCTTCATACAGATTATAATAGGCAATGGCGAATTCGTTTCCAGACAGATGTTTGATAAAAGTAAGCAGTTTATCCGGGAGTATGATTAACGGTTCTACGGCGTTTTCTTTATCTTCTGTTTCGACAGCGACACAGGAGCTGCCTGTTAAAAACGGAGGGCGGCATTCTGCATCCTGGTCAATGGCAATCAGGTCTTTGTTTAAAAGCAGTTCTTTCATCTGCGGCCTGATGCTGCGCAGGTCGGCTCCCAGCATCAGAGGAACGCCTGCAAGGCACCATAAAGAAAACTGCATTCTGTATTCACCGTCTGTGCAAGGCCTGCCAATCGCTACATTTCCCTGATTGTACATGCCTACGGTCAGCATGTCGATATCGTTGAAGCAGTACGGGCCGGACTGGCAGAAATGGGCCAGCTGCGACTGGAAAATGCTGATAAATGATTTGAAATTATCAAAAATATCCCCGGTAGAGCGGTACATATGTGCTCCGATTGAGCGCATCCAGTTCCAGGAATCTTCTCGTCCCCAGTTGCAGGCAGAAAAAAGGATTTCCCTTCCGCTGGCTTTTAATGCCATGCTCATAATCTGATACCGGTTTTTGCAGTCCGCGTTTTCCGGGAAATTGCAGAAATCGTATTTCAGAAAATCCACGCCCCATTCGGCAAAAAGCCTGGCGTCATCAAATTCATGGTCATAGCTGGACGGATATCCCGCACAGGTCATAACACCCGCACAGGAGTACATGCCGAATTTTAAGCCTTTGCTATGTACATAATCTGCCACGGCTTTCATTCCGTGCGGGAACTTCTCAGGGTCGGGCACGAGATTTCCTTTTTCGTCGCGCTCTTTCAGCGACCAGCAGTCGTCGATAACGAGATATTCGTAGCCGCGTTCTTTGTAGCCTTCTTCTGCCATAATGTCGGCAGTCTGAAAAATCAGTTTTTCTGTAATATTGCTTCCAAATGTATTCCAGGAATTCCATCCCATGGGCGGTCTTTGTGCAATCAATGTTTGTCTCTCCTGACGTTTTCTTTTCATTATAGTAGACGCAGGCAGGGATGCATATGGGATTATGTGGGATGAATGAGTCAATTTGTGGAATGTTTGGCGCAATGTTCAGGGATAACTATCAGCTATCCCTGACTCTGCTCAAATGACTGCACCGGTTATTATAAATAGTCCTGCATGCCGGCGTTTAGATTTTCTTCCAGATGAATCAGCCGTTTAGCGATATCTTTCGCGGTTTCATCCGCTGCCTGATACTGGTTCAGATATTTGTGCAGCGATTTGATTCCCATATTGCACCCGTCGGTCATTAAATCCGCGATTGTCTGGTCGGATTCATTCAAAACCAGCTTTACATTTGTTTTGATAAAAGACATTCCCCTGGCCAGGGCATCCGGCTCCTTTCCGTCATCCTGGTACTGGTTTAAAAGCGACTGAATTTCATTCATCATGGTTACATGCTCGCTTTTGCAGTTTCTTAGCTTTTGTTTGAAACCGCTGTCCGAAACATAATCCAGGACATCATCAATTGAAGCAATTCCGGTTTTAATTCCGGCATCGCATTCTCTTAGCAGTTTTATGGTATCTGGTTCTGTCATTGTGTATCTGCTCCTTTCGGATTTTTTCTAACACAAGTATGCTTTCTTTTGGATATTTTATTCATATAGGCGGGAATTTTGGGAGGAGAGGGGGGACAGTTATTGGCTGCTCGGACGCCGGGAGAGGGGATTTGCACGGTCTTCCTGCGGCTGCTCCAGAATGT